>CAIYVS010000412.1 GCA_903929655.1 uncultured Bacteroidota bacterium
CCGGTGGGCAACCAAAGCGTATATGGCGATGCGGGCAAAGACTTTATTGTTATGGTAGTTGGCGGACCTAACAGCCGTAAAGATTTTCATTTCAACCAAACAGAAGAATTGTTTTACCAATTAGAGGGAGACGTAACTGTGCGTATACAGGAGGATGGCAAAATTGTTGATATACCGATAAAACAGGGCGATATGTTCCTCTTGCCTGCCCGTGTGCCACACTCTCCGCAAAGAGGCGAAAACACAGTAGGCCTGGTGATAGAAAAAGTACGCAAGCCTGATGAACAGGACGCTTTTATGTGGTTTTGCGAAAACTGCCACGAGAAATTATATGAGCAGTATGTGAACGTATCAGACATTGTAGCACAATTACCACCATTGATGCAGGCCTTTTATGCTGATGAACATAAACGTACCTGCAAAAAATGTGGAGCTGTTATGGAACCACCAACTTTGAAAAAATAGGATTTGGATTAAGGGATTTACAGGATTTATATTCGCCTGCAATTTGAAGGTCTATTTTTCGAATATTTATGAATTACAAAGCACAGCGATCTTTTCAAAAGCATCCTCATCTTTAATAATATATTCAGTCGCGCCTTTTGAGATGGTTTGCAATGCCGTGCCATAAGCTTCCTGGCTGGAGAGCATAATTACCTTGATGTGGGCATCCATCTTTCTGATGCTTTCCAGTATTTGCATACCATTCGCGGCATCTTTATAAACAGAATTCAGGTTATAATCCAGAACAATGATATCGGGGCCATCTTTCAGATGCCTCAGGCATTCCTCTCCTGTACCAAATAGCTGAATTTCATGCAATGTTTTCCGCTTCAGGTAATCCTCCAAAGCCATAGAAAGCATTTCATCATCGTCAACAACAAATATCTTTTTTACAAGGTTCGAACCCATAATCATGTTTTTTTGAATGCTATCAAATTAACTTTTTCATCCTGAATTAAAAAACGTACACCCGGATTTGACAACTTCCGGAAAGTTGTCAAATCAAATTTAGCATTTGTCTTTCAATTCTTCTATTGATTGTTCAGTTTGTTCTAAAAGCAGGTCAAGGTGCTGAAATGCGGCAATATTATTTTCCCTGCATAGCTGCTCCATTTTAGAACCCAGTTCTGTAGTGGTCTTCATACCCATCATCATCCACTTGGGTTTGAAGGAGTGTAATTGCAGGGCCATTTCCACCATATCATTTGCTTCAGCGGCAGCTATTATCTTCTGTTTAAATGCTGGCACGGCCTTTAAATAAAGCTGTATATATTTCTTCATCCTGTCTTCCTCCCCCTCGCAAAATTTATAGAGGTAATCCAGGTTCGCAATGCCGGAATGTATAATGGGTACCGGGCCGTTTCCAGGTTTTTCATCTTTGGCTGTTGTACTTGTATTCAGCAGCTTCCTCCCGGTAACCTCTGCTATGGCTGTAATGAGCTGCCAGGTCTTAAAAGGCTTGGGCACATACGTATTCATGCCTGCCTGTGTGCATTTGTCCAGGTCATTGCGCAACATGCTGGCTGTTAAGGCAATAACGGGGGTTTGATTTTTGGGAGCGGGCAATGTATCGCGTATGGCGCGGGTGGCATCCCAGCCGTTCATCACGGGCATCTGCACATCCATCAGTATCACATCATAATCTTTCTGTTTCAGCATTTCAATCGCTTCCGCCCCGTTTAGTGCCTCATCTATTATGACTTCCGCTTTAGAGTGCAATGCCTCATAAGCCACCAGGCGGTTGTATTCATTATCGTCTACAACCAATATACGTAAACCTTTCAGGGCGCTGCCATCCGCTTTGCGTTCATTTAGTATCCTGTCATTCAGCCTTTCGGGAGAGCCTGTCGAGAAAGAAATAATAAACGAAAATGTAGTGCCTGAACCCACTTTACTTTCCACAGATATCTGTCCCCCTTGCAATTCCACCAATTGTTTGGATATAGAAAGGCCTAGCCCTGTGCCTCCGTACTTACGACTATCCGAGACATTAACCTGTTTAAAATTTTCGAACAGATCATTCAGTTTGTCCTGGGGTATGCCCTGGCCCGTATCCCGTACAGCAAATTGCAGCTTAACTTCTTCACTATCCCCCTCTACCTTTTTTACATTGATCTCCACACTGCCCCGCTCTGTGAATTTGATGGCATTGCCCCCCAGGTTGATTAAAATTTGGTTCAAACGGAAAGGGTCGCCCAATAAAACATCCGCAATACCATCATCTATATGTGTCAGCAATTGCAAACCTTTTTCTTCGCTCTTTATAGACAAAGTCTCTTTTACCTGCTTAATGGTATCAGCCAACGAAAAATCTATCTGTTCCAGTTCCAGCTTACCGGCCTCTATTTTAGAAAGGTCCAGGATATCATTGATGATATGCAACAGGATATCCGACGATTTGGAGATGACCTGCAGGTAATTCAATTGGTCAGGCCTCGGGTCTTTGTCCAGCAACAGGTCGGTCATACCACTCACCGCATTCATAGGCGTTCGTATCTCATGGCTCATATTGGCCAGGAACTGCTGCTTGAATTGTTCAGAATGTTCCGCCCTTAACCTCTGCACCTCTGCATTCTCCTTCTCTGCCTTAATGATAACATTGGCCTTCTTCTCATTATTATAATTCCTGTAAATGAAAAACGACAGCAGAAGCACCAAAGCCAATCCTGCAAAACCACCATAAGTAAACAATCGCTGGCGCTGTATCTCTATTCGCGACGCCACATCTTTTTTGGCTTGTACAAGGCTGTCTTGTAATTGCTGTCTGTCAAACTCGCCCTGCATATCCATCCGGGTCAGTTCTTTGGCCTTATCTGCACTGTAAACACTGTCCCTCAATGCTATATAGTTTTTATATGCCTCAAATGCCCTTTCAATTTGTTTCGATCCTGCATAACTTTCACTGATAAATTGCCAGGCCCTTTCCTCAACAGGTATGTTTCCGCTTTCTTTAGCAATGGCAATAGCCTGGCTAAAATATTTTATAGCATTATTATACTCTTTTTTATAGTTATAAATCTCTCCCAGGTTTTCATAAGATTTCCCTAACTGCAGCCTGTTATTATTTTTGAGTGATACTGATATAGATTGCTGACAATAAGCAAACGCCTTAACGGTATTTTTCATTTGAAGATAGACATCGGCCAGTTCTTCAAGGGTTCGTTCTTCGTAGCCCTCAGTCTTTGTTGAACTAAACTTATTTGCAATTTTCAAGGCCTCTTCAAAATAAGTTATGGCTTTGGCGAATTCCTTTTTATTCATATAACAAAGGCCTATGCCATTATAGCCATAACATTCAACATAATTATTTTGCGCAAGCTGGCCCTTTGTTAATACCTGCTCATACTTAAGCAATGCTTTGTCATACTCATCTATGCTCCAATAAAGGTCAGCAATTGTTATCAATATAGCCGCTTGCATCAAAAAGTAGTCAGTTGCATTATTTTTCCGGAGCATTACCATTTTATCCAACAATTTCAAAGACCTTTCATAACATTCTAATGATTTTGAATAATTTCCCAAAATTCTATACCACTGCCCCATTTGTCCCAGAGCCCCCATTAAAATATCGTTATCAGTCTCCGATTGTAGTATTTTATTAAAATAATCTAAAGCCAGCGTTGTTTTTCCCACATCAGCCTGCAGTGTGCCTAATCGCCACAATACTGTTACCTGTAGTTTTTTGTTGTTCAATTGTCGGGATATCGCCAGGCAACTATTGTATGCTTCAATGGCCTTTTCATTGTTCCTGTAACATGTATTATAAGTATAAGCGAGCGATAAATAAGACAAGCATTTGCCATTCAACCAATTTATCTTTTCAGATAGTTCCAGTGCTGTTAGCAAATAATTTTTTTTTGCGATACTGTCCTGGCAATGAAGACAATCTGACAATGCTACCAAAAGTTTAACCTTGCCCGAATCTATAGTGCAGATCGCCAACTCTTTTTGCAACGAATCTATTTTCCTATGCTCATTATCTTGCCTGGCAAATAAGCTTAGAGGTATCAAAACAAATACCAGCAATGCCCTTAGCCAATAAACAAGTTGCGTTGTTTTTATAAGCATCTTTTAAGAAGAGAAATAACAATAGGAAAATATAAAAATAAAGTATAAAGATTATAAAATAGTTAAAGTCTTATGTATATTTATAAGATCCCGTCATCTTTATTCAGGCAATATGATAATTATTTTAAATTATTTTTATCCTTAAAATTCATACAAACATGCGTCTAAAAAGACTCGCACTTGCCAGATTGTTTTTTTTTGTGGCTTTCTTTATCCTGGGTTTTTCCCAGGTATATGCCCAAAATAAAAAAGATCAGCCGAAAATGAAAAACAAATACATTCATCGGGGTGTTGATAGTATCAAAATAGACACTACAGACTCCAGCCCTCCCGCAAGTGTGCATTTTGGAATACAGCAGCAATGTAATCCGGGGGCTAGTATGTGCAATGTCTCAAATTTACCGCAGAAAAATAATGATAGCACATGGACAAATAATAGTGCTATATTCACTAACGATACCACCCAGGCGCCCATGGGGGCCCTCTCTGTTACATTTCCTTTGCCCGGCTTAAGTAATGCATTCACTTCTTTTATAAATAATGGCATGATGAATAATTGTGGCCCATTTATTTATACGTTTCAAGGCCCGTTTACATTGGATACCAATATAACTGGTTGGCCTGCAGCGGTTACAATAAACGATGGGAGCCCGGTTGGTGTTTATGAATCTACTCCTAATTGCACCCTGTCATTTTTTGGGGCAATGCCCGGTTACTCAGGCAACCTTATTCTTAGCAGTAGTGGCAAAGCCCCTAATACAACTTTAAGTATCAGCAGTATAGACCCTTTTACTGTGGGCTGCACCAATCCTGTTTATATGAGTTATGGCCCCTATAATAACGATACAGCCCAAATCTGCATGATCTTAAACTTCAACTCACCTATTAATGCCGGGGGGTCTGTGTTTTATAATTGCATACAAGGCATGGACACCAATACCTGCACAGCGGGTACCATGGTGTTTAGCTCTGCCTACACCTTCCCTGAGGGTACTTGTAATATACCTGCTGGCACTGTTATTGCCGCAGGCAGCTATCCAGTAAATAGCATGTCCAGAATACCCTTTTTCGGGAATAGTTCCCCCACCGCCTTTTACTATCCCGGCTGGTTCAGGATCTATTTTAATATCCCGATTGCTAGCCCTGGTTATTTTGAGAAAAAATTCAATAAACGCAAGAAATACGCTGCACCTAAGAAAAAGAAATAGGCGCTGCATTTTATTTGATGTGAGAACTTAGCAATAGGTTCTCACATTTTTATATTGACATCCCCTACCCCTTCGCTAGCGCACACAGGCATAGCACAAGGGGAAATACGGCATCAAGGCCATTGTGCTTAATCATCCATTAAGCTTTTAGACAGAAAAATCAGGGCAAATTCCCCCTTTAGCGCAGGCCCATGTGCGGGGCGAAGGGGGACGTGCTGTAGCTTAGTGCGTTGGCAGGGGGATGTAAACAGAAAAACAACAGAAATTCCCCCTTGAGCGTTGGCCCTGTGTATTAGCGAAGGGGGTTAGGGGGATGTTTATTGCTCAATTCTTATTCTTCACCTCCTTTATCTTCATTTCTATAACCAGTCTCACATTTCGCATATCTTTTCGCACATCTTCATCCCTGAATCTTAAAAACACCACACCATAAGCCTCCAAAGCATTTTGCCTGTTTTCGTCTTTTATCATTGCCCCGTCCATATCATGGCTTATTCCATCTATCTCTATTACCAACATCAATTCATGGCAATAAAAATCAACAATATAATCAAGCATAGGTACTTGCCTGTGAAACTCAACACCAAATCTTTTTCTTTGCAGTTCTTTCCACAGTAATACTTCGCTTAGTATTCCTTGTTTTCTTAATTTTTGAGCAAGTATTTTTAGTTTGGGATTGTAGGGGATAATTTTGTTTGGCATAGAATAAAATTACTCAATTTTTATTTACATCCCCCTCCCCCCTTCGCTAGCGCACACAGGCATAGCACAAGGGGGAATACGGCATCAAGGCCATTGTGCTTAATCATCCATTAAGCTTTTAGACAGAAAAATCAGGGCAAATCCCCCCTTTAGCGCAGGCCCATGTGCCGGGCGAAGGGGGACGTGCTGTAGCTTTGTGTGCAGGCAGGGGGATGTAAACAGAAAAACGACAGAAATTCCCCCTTGAGTGTAAGCCCTGTGCGGGGCGAAGGGGGACGTGCTGTAGCTTTGTGTGCAGGCAGGGGGATGTAAACAGAGAAACGACAGAAATTCCCCCTTGAGTGTAAGCCTTGTGCGGGGCGAAGGGGGCTGTGCTGTAGCCTTGTGTGCAGGTAGGGGGATGTAAACAGAGAAACGACAGAAATTCCCCCTTGAGTGTAAGCCTTGTGCCGAGCGAAG
>CAIYVS010000413.1 GCA_903929655.1 uncultured Bacteroidota bacterium
ATGGTTATTGAGAGACTTCCCTCTTTTGGATATTATTTGATCCGGTTTAGAGTAGTTGAGTTGTTAAATTTTCAAGTTTTTTGCATTTTGAGGAATAATTTGATGTTTTTTGAAAATGTAGGTACTTAAATATTTTGTCTTTCCATAGGCTCCATGTTTATGTAGTTGAGTATATATGGTTTTATTTTTTCTTGGTAGAGTTAATATAGCTATCTGCGTCAGTTTGTATCTCCGACATCGTTTTTACCTTGCCCTGACGGACATAAGCTATTAACTCACTTTCAAAAAAGTATAGTCGTCCGCCCTGTTGATAATATGGAATTTCACGGGCCGAAATTTTTGCCCTCAATGTTCTTTCTTTCAGTCCCAGGATTAGCAATGCAGCTTCGAACCCTATTGGAGTTTCAATTTGTGGAACTTGGGTATTTGTCGGGATAGCCTTTGCTATATCTGCTTTTATTTGTGCCCCTAAAAGGTTACACAATTCATTCAGGTTAATTGAGCTTAAAACTATATTGCCATCCATACTTTGTTTCTTTCTGGATGTAAAAGTAGGGTTGTTGTTTAGCCTAATATAACCACTAAAAGCAATTGTGCAGGAACCTGTTTTTTGTGTTTTTTGTGCTTTTATTCAATATCGTTCAAAAGGTCAGTAAAGACAGCTATATACTTTTGATCTAGAGCACCATCTTTCATTAAATTAAATGCGGTTCTGCTTTTTATTTCCATGCTGAACAGGCTATTTAAAATCTTAACATATTGGGGTGATGTTAAATTGGGTTGTAGCCATTTTCGCTCTTCGCAAACTGATATAAAGCCCGCAAGATGATTTTTGGAGCCATGCCATATAGCTTGGTCACCATTTTTTTCAATAAAGGGTTTCTTTACCTCCAAATGTTTCTTTTCAAGTCTTATGGGTAATTTTTGTGATAGAATGCCAATTGCTCTATCATATTTGTCAAGGTGTATTTTTCGAAATAGGCTGTTGGGAGTAAAGGTTTCCGCTGTTATTTCCTCTCTATTTGTATTGTCACTCGTTTTTCTAGGCTTTTTTGCAGAAGCATCAATAAGTTTTGCAAGTTGTTCTTGACAGTAACTATCGGCTTTTCTAAATCGGCTATCCATCCGCTTTGCGGCTATTGTAAAATTGAAGTCCTCCAAAGTAATAACGTGCTCATCTTTATAAACTTTCTCGCCTTCTATTTTTGTACACATCATACTTACGTTCTTTAGCCCGTTTCGTAAGTATTGGTTGGCTAAATAAACTGCAACACCATTTATTATCAGTGGGTCGGTTTCAGTTATTTCCCCATTTTGTTGTTTTCGATATATTTCATATCGGTCCTTTTCTATTAGCTCTATCGTTTCTTCAACATTTGCTTCTTTATTGCCTATTAAGAGAATTGGGTGCAATCCTAATGGCTCTGCTTCCATGTTCCAATACAATATATAGCCTGTTATAGGGGCCCGTATAATGTGTTTAGGATACCTTTGCTTTAGAATTTCTATGTAGTTTTCATTTTTAGTTAGGGCACTTATTAGTTCCTTGTAAAAGAATTCCTTGGAACCAAAACTAATTTTGGCGTGTCTATCAATGATGAAATTGATAGATATATAGTCATTGCTTGGATTAAGGATTTCTTCTGCTATTTCAGCAAAATTGGCAATTACTCCCATTTTCTATTTTTATAATTAATTTTTACAAAATAAGAGTGATTTTGTTAGCGGCTTCTCTTTTCTTTTCGTCTATTATTTTTGCATAAATCTGTGTTGTGGTAATATTTTTATGCCCTAGCATTTTTGAAACCATATAAAGGTCAGTTCCCAATGAAAGTTGAAGGGTTGCAAAGGTGTGTCGAAAGCAATGGAATGTAATATGTTTATTAACCCCAGCTCCATGTATCCATCGCAGAATTACGCTATTTTGCCATTGCCCGTATTTGAATGTTGGGAATACCTTTTGGTGGTTAGCCTTTCTATCTCCTAGTATATTATATGCTTCTACCGAAATAGGCATTGTTTCGGCTTCTTTGGTTTTCTTTATGGTTAGTCTAATACTATATTTTCCATTTTCTTCAAGGATTTCGCCCCATGTGAGTTTGCAAATATCACTATGGCGCAATCCAGTAAAAACACTAAACAGGCTTGCACTCTTAAATTCTGGCAAATCGCAGGGGGCATTTGCAATCTTTATTAATTCATCATGTGTCAAAAATTCCCGTTGCGGTGATGGCGCTTTCCCTATTCCCTTTATATCCGCTGCAGGGTTGGTTTTAATTAGTTTCTTTTGAACCGCTTTCTTTAACACCATCTTGAAAATACCCCAATAGGCTATCATAGAGGTGTTTGCAAGTTTTGTCTTTGTTGATACAAAAGGCTTAGCTGTAGTTAGGTAGTCTCTGAAACCTTCGCAGAAATCAGGTGTAAGGAGCTTAACAGGACAATTTTCGTTGCTGTATGTTTTCAAAAAGTTATACGCAGCTAGATAATTTGTATCACCATTTGCCAGATGTTCGTCTGCATAGCCTTTAAAGAATGCTAAAAAATCAGCATTTTTATTGTGCGACATAAAGCCGTAATCATCTTGCTGTATCTGTAATTGTCTTTGAGCTTTTATATTTTCAGCAAGAATGAGGGTCTTTTTGTTATGTTCTCTTTGTAAGGGCGTAAGCTTTATTTTTTTAGGATTGCCTTTGTTATCTAAAACTGGGGATATTCTAATGGCTCTCTTATTAGAATTTGTAGTGTATTCTTGTTCCGAGTACTCCTCTTCGGAAAATAAGGAGAGGGCTAAAACCTCTCGCCTGGTGGGCTTGCCTGTTATAGGGTGTAGTATCGCTGGGTAATAATCTATATAAATGCGTAATTTGCTGTCGTGTAGTGGTTTTGTTCTAATAGTTGCTCTCATTTTTAGGGTTTTGTATCTACAAATGTTATTTTCTACTTGAAGATACAAAATAGATACAAGCAGGATGATAAAATCAGCATTACATAGCTTCTAATTGCATGATACATTTATATTATAATGCAGTAAATTAAAGGGTCAAGCTGCAAAAAGATGTATTAGGGTGCAATGACATGTTAAGTTAATACTATTATAGAATAAATTTGCGACACTTTTGATAAGAATGTGATAAATGTGTTGAATATGGAAGATGTGCTGAATGATTTTTACTTTACTCAACAAATAAAATAGTAACAAGGAATAAATTTGAAAGTATCGGTAACAAATAAGGCTATCATAAAACTGGCCGCACCTATATCCCTGGCACTGCTTATCCCGCAGGTTAGTTTTCTTACCAATACGGCATTTTTGGGCAGACTTGGGGAGAAGGAGCTTGGCGTGAATGGGATCACCGGTATTTTTTACCTGATACTGGCTATGGTTGGTTATGGGCTGAGCAGTGGCATGCAAATACAGATGGCAAGACGCTCGGGAGAGGGTGACAAGAAGGGGCTTGCCAACTTGTTTAGCAATGGGGTGATGCTGGCTTTGGCTTTTGCCCTGGGGCTGATGCTGATAGCTTTATGGCTGGCGCCTGTTATTTTCGGGTTTGGCCTGCATAGCAGCGAAAATATTTTTCTTAGTGTAGATTATTTGTATATACGTGTCTGGGGTCTGCCTTTTTTAATGCTAACCCAGTTATTTAATGCGTTTTACATATCTATCCAGAAGTCGCGTTTCCTTATATATGGGTCGCTGGTGGCGACGATCATGAATGTGTTCTGGGATTATACGCTGATATTTGGCAAGTTTGGTTTTCCGAAAATGGGGCTGGAAGGGGCTGCAGTGGCCGCTATTATTGCAGAGGTGTTTTATTTTCTTACGATGCTGGGGCTGTTTTATGTGCACAGGATGTTTTATGAGTATCCCATTATGCGATTCAGAAGTTTTGACCTGGCATTATCGCGCCGCACGCTAAAGGTTGCCAGCCCGCTTATTGTGCAGTTTCTTTTCAGTATTGGCGGCTGGCAGATATTTTTCATTTTTATTGAGCACCTAGGCACAAAGGAACTTGCTGCCTCGCAGATATTAAGGAGCATTTTTGGTATTGTGGGTGTTGTTACCTGGGCATTTGCAACAGCCAGTAACAGTATGGTGAGCAATGTAATAGGGCAGGGCAAACAGCGGGAGGTGATATGGCTGGTGTTGAAGATATGTAAACTTAGTTTTATTTTTACTTTGATAATTTGTGCGTTGTTGTTAGGGTTCTCGAAAGAGTTTTTGTCTATGTACTGCAATGATCCTAGCATGGCAGCTTTTGCCACACCCAGTTTGAGGGTAATAGTATCGGCGATGCTTGTAATGTCTTTGGCTACGGTGGTTTTTAACGGGGTGGTTGGTAGTGGTAAAACGATGGTAAACCTGACTATGGAGATATGCTGCGTAGTTGCGTATCTTATCTATTGTTATATTGTTATAGAGCGTATGCGGTCGCCTTTGTGGCTGTGCTGGGGTTCTGAGTTTGTGTATTGGATCAGCTTGTTGCTTGCTTCGTTTATTTACCTGAGAAGCGGAAGGTGGAAGGGGAAGAGCATATAGGTTAATTGGTTGAAAAGTTGATAAGTTGAGTGGTTGAATAGAGAAGCTTAGTTTTTTGACAAGTTTAGTTGTTCAAGAATATCGTCCATTCGGATGCCGTTGTGGCTTTCGTCGTAGACACATTCTCCGTTTTTTATCAGTAGAATTTGGGGAGATTCATGGTACACATGAAAAATCTCAGCAATCTTATTGGAGAGTGAGTGGTATTGAATGAGGTCGAGGTAATAGCATAATGTATTTTCAGGGTTTTGTTCTTTGTCCAGTCGGTTTTTTGCCATAAAGCTTATGGAGCAGCGTGTGCTGTGTTTGAAGATAAGAACGGGTTGTATATTGCTTTCTTGTTTAATCTGCTCTAATTGCTGTTCCTCGGTGAGGTTGATCCAATTCATGATGCAAATTTAAGGTATCTGGGTAAAACGTTAAAAAGGTAAAAGGTTAAAGTGGTAAAAGGTCAAGTGTAAAAATGGTGTAATATCACTTTTATCATGCAGTTAAATATGGAAAATCTATTACTTTCGCGACCTTATAGAATGAATTTATGAAGCATGCTTTTGTATTTCCCGGACAGGGTGCCCAGTTTGTCGGGATGGGCAAGAAATTATATGAAGAAAATACGCTTGCCAAAGAATATTTTGAGCAGGCTAATGAGATATTAGGCTTCCGTATTACGGATATTATGTTTGGCGGTACGGACGAAGACCTGAAACAAACTAAGGTAACTCAACCTGCTATTTTTCTGCATTCGGTTATATTGTTTAACACGACACCTGATCTGTTGCCGGAGATGGTAGCGGGGCATTCACTAGGTGAATTTTCCGCCTTGGTTGCCAATAAGGTTCTTTCATTTGAGGATGGTTTGAGGCTGGTGGCAAAGCGTGCCATGGCTATGCAAAGGGCCTGCGAGATAAATCCTTCTACCATGGCAGCAGTGCTGGGGCTGGATGATAAAAAGGTGGAGGAAATTTGCGCTGAATTTAAGGATGAGGTAGTGGTGCCTGCCAATTATAATTGTCCGGGGCAACTTGTGATAAGCGGGAGCATAGCGGGTATTGCACAGGCCTGCGAAAGAATGAAGGCTGCGGGTGCCAAGCGAGCCCTGGTATTGCAGGTGGGCGGAGCTTTTCACTCACCACTGATGGAACCGGCAAGGCAGGAATTGCAGGATGCAATAGCTGCTACTCATTTTGGAAATCCTACTTGTCCTATTTATCAAAATGTAAATGCACAACCCAATATTGAGCCGGCGTTGATAAAGGAAAATCTTATTAATCAACTCACCGCCCCCGTGCGCTGGACACAAACTGTGCAGGAAATGGTGCACAACGGTGCCACGCGGTTTACGGAAGTAGGACCGGGCAATGTATTGCAGGGGCTTGTTAAGAAAATTGCTAAGGAAGTTACAACAGATGGGATCAACTGATGTATGATTGAAGATTGATTTGTATTTTTATCAAACTTAATCGTTGTATAATGCTCCATTTTACGACAAAGGGCTACTTGACACCAACTGGAAATATTTTATCAGATTTGGACGAATTCAGACAGGAATTTGTAATAAACATACCGACACAAATAAGGAAAGATACTTTTGACAAGTACATTATTTATTCAAATGCATTAATGGCAGCATGTGGTGGGATTCATATATTACAATGGATAAATGGTTCTTTTACGACGAAAAAGCAAGAACCTGCTGATATTGATTTAGTTTCATTTATTGACCATAAGATCATAGACATAAATGAAAAATTATTCAAAGATTTTGTTTATCCCAATTCTGAAATTCTTTATGGTGTAGATGCATACATTGTGAAAATGTATAGCAGTAATGAGCGCTCATATATTGTATTTCAAGCGGATAGGGCATATTGGATGGGCCAGTTTGGTAAAACAAGGCTTAATAGACTTGGGAATAGGTATCCTAAAGGATTTCTGGAAATAATTTACTAAATTTGAATTGATGAAAAAGGCTGAGTTTAATAGATTGTCGGACTTGTTGGCGGATATTAAATCCGTTGATGAAATAATAAAATCTCACCAGGGAGATGCCAGCGACTTTATGCTAAACCAATACCAGGCAAAAAAAGATAAGCTAATAGGTTCCCTTATTGATGACCTAGTTTCTCCTTCTATAAGATCTTTAAGAAGTATTCATACCATTAAGCGCGTAATAGAAAGGTATTACCCTGATATTGATAAGAAAATCCAATCCTCA
>CAIYVS010000414.1 GCA_903929655.1 uncultured Bacteroidota bacterium
GGAGATAAATGATGAACTGGTGCATTTTTTGCAAGGGAGCGAGGATGTTAAATATTCGTTAGAAATAATATAAGTATGTAACGGGCTTATAGGCCTATTCGCTTAGCTTATTAGTGCAATTGAGATAATGGTAGTAAATTTGTAGTTCGATTTTTAAAAACATAAATAAAAAAACAATAAAATGGCAGCTGTATTCACAGATTCAAATTTTGATACTGATGTATTGAAAGCAGACAAATTAACAGTAGTAGATTTCTGGGCCCCATGGTGCGGACCTTGTTTGGCATTAGGCCCAACCATCGAAGCTTTATCTAAAGAATATGATGGCAAAGTGAATGTTGGAAAACTGAATGTGGATGAGAACCCGAACATATCTATCAATTACGGTGTTACAAGCATACCTTGTGTGCTGTTCATCAAGGGTGGACAGGTTGTAGATAAGCAAGTTGGTGCAGCACCAAAAGGTGTGTTTGACAAGAAGATACAACAACACATGTAATTCAAAATTCAAAACAATATTATGGCAGTTGCATTTACGGATTCGAACTTCGAAGCAGAGGTTCTGAAACATGATAAACTGACTTTGGTAGATTTCTGGGCGCCGTGGTGCGGGCCTTGTATAGGTGTTAGCGCAACTATGGAGATACTATCGAAAGAGTATGACGGCAGGATAAAAGTGGGCAAGGTAAATGTTGCGGACAACCCCAATGTGTCTATAGAGTATGGCATCACCAATATGCCGGTGGTATTGTTTATGAAGAACGGACAGGTGGTTGACAAGCATGTAGGCGCCGCCCCGAAGAATGTTTACGAGAAGAAGATACAACAGCATCTATAATTGCGCAATGTCGTAATGGCTCAATAGCTCAATAGAAGGTATTTATAAAGTAATTGTCCCCGGTCTTCGGGGATTATTACTTTATAAATAGAGATGCAAAATCTTGCGTCTCTACAAAAGGCTATCACCCTGAATACCTACGCTGTTCAGTATCTCGAAAACGAAAACTTTTTTCTGCACGGCGGGGTCATTGAGCATGATATTGTTGGCTACTGCTTTATCAGTAGTATTTAAGATTCCTAAAGCTGCAAACTCCGACTCCGGTTCTCTTAATGGCATGGTCATTGACATCAATCCCTGTTCTTTTAGTTTAAAGACATAGGGAAGATGTTCGTTGCGGATGATATTGTTTGTTTCCGGCTCAAGGTATTTTTCGCCTTTTCTTAAAAGTACCAAAAGGTAAGGCTTCAGTTTGGCAAGATCAGGATGATTGAATTGAGGAGTGTTGTCAGCGTTCATACTTTAAGATTTTTGTTGAAGGTATTCTTGTGCATTTGGAATGTTTACAAAAAACGTGGTGCCGGAACTGGTGCTGCTTTCAAACCATATTTTTCCGCCATGGGCTTCTACAATGTGTTTGCAAATAGACAGTCCGAGCCCAAAAGGCCTTTCGCCAATAGTACCGGGTCTTTTGGCTTCTGTGAACATGTCATATACTTTGCTCTTCAGTTTGTTGGGAATGCCGATGCCTTTATCGGCCACAGAGATGAGAATGCCGTCTCCTGATTTCCTGGCAGTAACCTGTATCGGGGCCCCTTCCGGGCTGAATTTGATGGCATTGGTGACCAGGTTGCTGATAACGCGCCATATCTTTTCTTTGTTCACCGCCAATGCAATGGGGGCATCAGGCAATGAAAGCAGGATGTCTTGTTTTTTCTCGGAGGCTCTGAATTGAAGAATGCTGATACTGTCTTTAATCAGCTTGTTCATGTTGGTCCATTCAGTATCAGTTATTTCGAGCCTGTTGGGGTCTGCTGCTTCCAGTATATCGCTGCTCAGGGTCAGGGCATCAGAGCAGGCATTTTTTATATGTTCCAGTATCTCTTTCTGCTCTTCATTATAATTGATATTTTCCTTCAGCATCATGTCGTTCAGCGAGGTTATGGCTGCAATGGGGTTCCTGATATCATGCGCAACCGCCCTGAGGATGCGGTCTTTCTCTTGGTTATTGGCCTCCATTTCTGCAAGCAGTTTTTCCAGTTCAGTGTTTTGCTCATTTACCTGCGTATTCAGCTCAGCAAGGACCTTTACATTCTTTGATGATTTCCTCCAGTTGTCGTAAATGAGGGATAAAATGATAAGTGACAAAATCGAGGTAACAAGTGCAATAATGAGGTAGTTTCTCTTAAGCTCGTCATTCTTTTCCAGTATGCTGATCTGGTATTGTTTATCGAGGTTCTTCATCCGCTCGGTAAGGTCGGTTTCCCTGAGGAATTTGTTTTTAGTCTCTACAGTGTCTTTAAAGTTTTTATAAGCCAAAAGGTAATTAAATGCGTTTGATAAGTCGTTCTGATGTTTATAATATTGCCACATCATATTATACCAGCCCATTTTTACACGGGCATCTTGCACAGAATCCTCAAGCTTTTTTACTTTGTCTAAAATATCCGCAACTGTCTTTTCGTCATTGGCTTTCAGGCGCAGGTTTGCCAATTTAAGGCGTGTAAGTTGTGCATCAACAAGATCGTTGCCTTTCTGCTCGTTTATAACAATACTTTTTTTATAAAGTTCTTCTGCGTTATTGCTATTGCCATTTATTTCGTAAACGCTGGCAAGGTTACCATAAACAACAGCCCTTGCTTGTTCGAATACGTTATTCGTCTTGTTAGCAAAGTTTTTTTGATTTTCGTTAATA
>CAIYVS010000415.1 GCA_903929655.1 uncultured Bacteroidota bacterium
CTGTTTGTCTCCAAATTTGGCCGTCATAGCAGCGCCAGTCGTAACATTTCGAAGACTTCTACCGAAACCTGTGTTTCCAAACCTGCTTTCGCTAAATTTCTTATCGGCGTCTTGTAGGCCCATGGTGCCAAAAGTAGCGGCTCGGGTTGTAACTCTAGCAGCTGTCCTTCCATATAGGCCTCCCGCTTTACCTGAGGCCCAATCTACAGATTTCTTTACAGCATCTCCCCCACTTGAGGCCATGCTCTTGGATATGACAAGAGTTGTGATCAGCATTGCTATTATTATCAAGTATTTTATTAGAATACTTGCAACTCCATTTGGTCCTCCACTAAACAATGTCCAGATATTAGTATTTGTTCCTCCGCTAGAGCTGCTCTGAGCTATGGCATTCATAATATTGATTGTTGCCCAGCTTAAAATAAAATATATGGGAGCAAATAATGCTTGGTCAAAAAGAGTTTTCCACCATTTATCTGAAATCATGGATTTCGTCTTGGGTAATATTGATCCAATAAAGGCCAAGGGTGACAAAATCAAAAGGAATATGAATACGATGTATCTTATAAGGAAGAGTATGCAGGATATTAAAAGAACAAAACCCACGATAAATAAAACAAGGCTTGTAAGCAGAGAAATAAATAGAACAGTCATCCAGTTAACCATGCTAAAAGGTGGAATACCTGAAGTGGCCTGAGATGAAGTGTTGCCCGATCCGCCAGGAGCTGCAAAGAAAGCTCCTAGGCCAAGATTTTTAATGTATGCGCTCGCCAATCCCCCATCCAAAGAACTGGCCGCGTTTAGTAGACTTCCACTTCCGCTGGTTCCTGTTACAGTAATCTTACTTAAGAAAGTTAGTGCAAGTATGTTTGAGCTATCCATTATAACTTCAGCAAAAAACATACTGAAGTTAACCAATAGGGCAACTATAATAATAGATGTGAGGAGTTTTTTTGTATCTACGCCGTCTAGTCTTAGTATTGTTGAAATCGCAATATATAAAAGAATAAAGATGAAGAAAATATTTCCTAGATCCCTGAATGTTTTCCAGCTTCCCAGAATCACGTTATATAAGTCACCTCCTTGTCCAACATGTTTGGCCAAATCGATAATTGAATAGTTTATTATGGCATTGAACAAAATTGATGCTATGTACATGAAACCACTGGAAATAATTATGAGTACATATGAAATTGCCCATCCAAAAGCGCAGGGTAAACCAACAAAGTAAACACCTAAGTTCATCGGGCCACCACCAGTAAAACAGGACATACCAAGCCCGGACTCAGCTGGAGGGTTTGAGTTATTTGCTACGGTTTGAGCATAAGTTGAGGCATTGCTCTGAGCTGACAATAAACCAGGGAAAGTACTTTGTGCGTCTTGATAAGTGTAGGCGTCTAGTTGCCCAGTGTTTGGATTGGTAATGTAGTAAAGGCCACTTTGCCCCATCATTATTCGAGTATTGTTTACTCCGTTATAACTAGCGTATTGGGTTACGGCTATCTGGTCTCCGTTCACGTAAGTCTTTCCATTTACAGAAGAGGTTACGAAATCTGAATTTTGCGCCTGAACATTTTTTATTGATGCACTTAAAAAGCTAGATATTAGAATAACTAACACCAGGGAGTATAATAATATTTTATTTTTTTTAGACGAAAACATTCAATTTCTATTTATTCCGGAACCAATTTGTCTTACTGAATAATACCACCAAACCTTTTTACTGTGACGTGGTCGATGCTGTTGAAGATGCTGCACGTATTATTGCATTCTGAATTGCTGCATTTACACTATCCTGAATTGCCCGACTCGAAGGCTGCGGAGTGGCGGAAGGTGGTCCCCTGCGGAGGTGGAGAGGCGAGGGCCTTAGGCGCAAGAAGTATTATTGGCGATGCGCGTAATCCGGATATGCAATCCAAAATGAATATTAAAATAAAATATC
>CAIYVS010000416.1 GCA_903929655.1 uncultured Bacteroidota bacterium
CGCCGAATTGTCGGCTCGGTGAGCAAGCAGCCGCTGCGCCGTGTCGCGAACCGTCCCGTTCGGGCTTTCGACCTCTCTTTTTATCTTTTTATCTTTTTTCCCAGCAATGATCAATAATAAAATAATTGACACTATGGATATCCATGCCCATACCGGGAAAACCGGGGTATCGCCTGCAGCATAACTGTGCATACCTTTTGAGAGGTAATAATTAACTCCAAAAAATGTCATCAATACGCTGCCATAGCCCAATACAGAACCTACATTAAATATATACTCTCCTCTAAGTTTTGATGCAAACCTTAAATGCAATACGATGGTATAAGTGATAACAATCACAAGTGCCCATGTTTCTTTGGCATCCCAACCCCAATATTTACCCCATGATTCATTTGCCCAGATGCCTCCTAAAAATGTTCCAACAGTTGCAAGAAAGAGACCAATTGTAACATTCATTTCGTTGATACTGCTAAGTTCGGTGGTAACAAGGTCTAGACGAACATGATTTTTCTGCGTTTTGAACAGATAAATGAACATATTAATAAGACCAAGTACAAAGGCAAGGCCTAAAAATCCATAGCTGATGGTTAGTGTGGCTACGTGAATAATTAACCAATAGGATTTGAGTACGGGTTGCAAATTGGTTAATTGGGGGTCGTAATTACTGTGGCTGGCGGTCATGAGAACAAAAAATGCCAGTAAGGTGGTGGCCGCCAAAGTGATCTTAGAGTTTCGCATAAAGAAAAATCCTGCCAATACCCCACCCCAGCCTATTAATAACAGTGCTTCGTAGCCTGTGCTCCAGGGAGCATGCCCTGTGAGGTACCATCTTAATATCATTCCGTAAGTATGATACAGGAATGCACATACAAGCAATGCGATGCAAACGTTTAATATGACAGTAACTACCTTATTCTTTTTAACTCTTATTGTATCTATCATAGAAACTACAAGCAATATCATACTTAGCATGCCGTACCAATTCTTCAGCTTACCAAAAATGTTTGCTTTATTGTATTGTATCTCATAATCAACCATAGTGCTGCTTGGCAAATATTTTGCAGCATCACTCTGCCTTTGTATGCTCTGGATATAACCTAATACTTTTTCGGCCCTTGAATAATCTCCAGAAGTTGTTCCTTTATATACTTCCTGTAAGTAGTAGCCAAATATGCTTTTTATGTTGAATTCTTTTAATTGCAGGTCCTCATTTAATGCCCTTATGCTGCCTGTAAGGGGAATATAAGCTAAAGAATCGTCCCAACTGATCCAAGTATGGTTAAGTGAATTATTGTCGGGAAATATTTTGAGCATGCTGCCGTTGAATACCATCATACATATATTGGCGCGTTCATCCACTTTTATAATTTCTTTGTCAAAATTATTCTGATCAGACTGCCTTTTTCTAAAAGAGCTTTCGGCAAGTTCTTTTATCTTATAGTTACCTTTTTCGTCAAAAAAATCATTAAAAGAAGCATAACTACCGTCGATGCCTAAAAGATCCTTCACTGATTTTTCGCGGATGTAGATCATTTTTTGATGTTTCCAGAATTCCACGTTCATCAGCATATCTATGAACACCTGCATATCGTTCATTTTTCCTACACCTTCTATATCAAATTCATCTTTTTTGGAGAGTTTGTGCAATACATCGTATGCCATAGTATGTACAGGTTCAAAACGACCATCAAAGGTTTGTACAATTACATGCCCCAGTTTATCGGCATGGGCCGCGCTAACATGGTTGACGGTTTGTGTATACGCTAAGCTGCTTAGGCCCAGCATCAGGACCGTAGCCGCCAGGGCGGCCTTCCTGGCTTTTCTTATTTTCCTTATTTTCTGGCCAAGTGCATGGAACCTGGAATTCTTATTAAACAAGGTGAGGAAAAAGCCTAATGCCAATAAGAAATATCCTAAATAAGAAACCCAAGTGCCATAAAAGTCATGGTTTACAGACAGGATAGTGCCATTCTCATCCGGATCGTAGGATGATTGAAAGAACCTGTAACCATCATAATCTAAAACGTGATTCATAAATATCCTGTGTTTTTCATTTATACCATTTCTTTTATCAATTAATGTAACTTCACTCGTAAATGATGAGGGGCTCATAGAACCGGGATATCTTTCAAGAATGAATTTATCTAAACCAAGCGCAAAGGGTAATTCTATTTCCTTAACACCATAGCCCATTCTTAATTTGAAACCGTCCAGATCGAAATCCTGATAATTGGCCATATAGTCAGGGCCACCCAAAAGTTGTACTTCCTTGTTTTTACCTGCGTATTTTATATTTAAGACTAAAGCATCTGGTCCCTGTTCGCCTCCTTTACCTGCAATAAATGATTTTTTAGCGCTTTTGTATAGTTTCTTAAAAACAAAAAGACCACCCTCGAATTCGTACAAAGATTTTGCTCTGAACTCTGATGTAATATCTTTCAATATGGTATCTACACCCATTTCAGGCATTTTTGTTCTTTTAATGAAAAAAGCGCTATTAATATAAGGCGTACCATCTTTTTCGAATATCTTAATATCGCCTTTTGCAGAATCATTAAACGAGATAGAATATTTACCAAAATCCATTACCTGGCCGTTGTTAATATAAAAAGATTGTCTGCCATTTTCTCCAGCTACAACAATTTCAACCAGGTCTGTACCGCCTGGTATGTTTTCTTCTATTGTATCTTTTGCATTCCTGATAACACCTTTATATTCGATATCTATTGGTCCTTTTTCTTTTGAATTGATATGTTGAGAAAATGAGGTGCTGGTTAACTGGCTTAAATGAACCGGAATGTCATAATTATATTGTTTAACATTATCGGCACCCAATATCCGCAAATAGGCATCAGAAGTTGTGATTGTATTTGAAGTTTCTCCCTGACGGATATGCATATTTCCGTTAAAACCGGTGTACCTGGTGATAGCTGCACCAATAATAATTACTATAAACGCAAAGTGAAACAGAAAACCAGTTAATTTTTTTCTGCTGAGGAGCTTATATTTCCTGATCCCTCCAATAAAATTCAATACCAGGAGGAGAAATAAGAATTCAAACCATTTGGCATTATATACCAGTTGCCTTGCTGTTTCTGTGTCGTATTTATCTTCTATGAAGGTAGCAGTGCCCATTGCTGCTGCCAGTATGAATAGAAATACTACTGTGCTTCTTGATGAGAAAATGATATTTAATACTTTCTTCATTTTTATGTTTTTACGTTTTTCGTATTAATATTTATGTGTGTTGTAGTATGTGAACAAAAATATTGAGTGAAGGCCTTCTTTCCCTTGAGTATGGTCATTCGAATTCATGATTATAATCAGGAGTAATTAGTCTTGAATTACTGTTTTAATTAATGGAGCGAGATCTAGAGGGCCTGTATGAATTCAAAACAGGCCATATCCTTTACGATACAGCCTGTTAAGAGATATTTTATTTATAAAACAGCCTGAAAAATCAGTTTTTAGGATTAATTACTGCTACCCTTTCATACTTCCTTTCGGCATGGCAACCAGGAGAACAAGACCCGCCATTAGGTATTACTTTATAATTTAAAGGCATTGTCCAGCTTCCGAATTGAGTATTGTCTTTTATCAGATGATCGTTTGGAGTTCCGTGTGGATCGTGGCAAACTACACAACTTCTTCCTTTGTCTCCGTTAACGTGAACGTAATGCAGATTTACATCTCCGTTTCTGAATGAGGTTAAGGCTGCGTTTGATTTATCCAGCATTTCACTCTTATGACATTCAAAGCATAAGGCAAAATTTTCTTTTTTAACCACAGTATAGGTAGTAGAAGGGAAAGCCTTGTTTAGCAAATCCGGACTTTCGGAAGTGTGTGGATCATGACAGGCGATACAACTGAACTTGTATATGGCAGCATGGGGGTTCTTGCTATTTTGAATAGCCTGGGCAATATTCCTGATCCTGCGTGTACCTACGGGGTATCCTCTATCGTGACAACTTAAGCACAAATGATTAACATCTGCAACCAAAAATTTCTTTTCAGCGGACGCATGTGGTGAGTGGCAGTTGATACAGCCTTTTTTATCGGTGAGTGCGCCATGAACTACAGTTGCATTTTCCATTCGTTTCTTCATATCGTCATGACAGTAAACACAAAGGTTTTTAGGCGTAAGATTCAGTAACTTGGCTTCTGATGAGCTGTGCTGAGCATGACAATTCAAACAATTATCCCTGAATGGCGGGTGTACATAGGCAAGCTTTATTTCTTCCGCTTGCTTTTTGTGGCATTTTAAACATAATGCCGGTGATGCGAGGTTCAAAAGCCTGGCGTTATCGGATTGGTGAGGGTCGTGACATTTTATACATTCACCTTTGACAACCGGTTCATGTTTTACCGGTTTTTTTGCTGATTCCAAATTATGACATTTCTCACACAATTTGGACTCAGGATTAATAACCAATAAATTACTTTCGGGAGAATTGTGTGGATTGTGACATTCAAGACAAAGGCCTTTTTGCACCGGGGAGTGAACATGTTTCTGAACGTTATTTTCGTCATGACATTTATAACATAATGCCGGTATTTGTTTTGTTAATGTGAAACCCTTTACATTAGCCTGTGGATGCAGAGAGCCTGTACTCTGATGGCACTTTTCGCATTCACCTCTTTCTACCGGGTGGTGTACTACTTCCTGTTTTAATAAATTGCCATGACATGCAACATCTGAACAACCCTTTTTACTTGAATCGACCTGTATCTTTTTGAGTGAATCCTGCTGAGCTGCCGCGTTAAAGAACAACACTAATAGCAGACTACATA
Organism: uncultured Bacteroidota bacterium; assembly: GCA_903929655.1. Classification (GTDB taxonomy): domain Bacteria; phylum Bacteroidota; class Bacteroidia; order Chitinophagales; family Chitinophagaceae; genus JABDGU01. The sequence continues at coordinate 4,792 of CAIYVS010000416.1, forward strand.
TAAATAGGATCTTATTACGCATAAACGATGATTTAAAACTTTTTAATAACCTGGATGTACCCACCTGTATAATCTGTTGTTTGGGTCAATAAATAGGTCCTTTCATAATTATCAATTCCGAAAATAAAATTCATACCCCTATATATTGTTGAGAAACGCAGTTTAGCTGTGAAAAGATCCAGATCGAGTCCTAGCCCTACCTGCTTTTGGTAAGCAAGACTAAAATCCAACTTACTTTTATAACTTACCTTATAACTTAACATTGAACTTGCATCATAGAACTGCCTGCTGCTCTCATTGTTAGGCAGTTGATAATAATCGCGTGCATTAGCATTAAAAGAATAGACAAAACGGGTTCCCAAATAGCCATGTAAACCAAGAAATCCTCTTGCTGATTTATAAGGGTAAATGTGGCTCATGTTATCTTCCAACTCTGCCCCAACTGAGAAAAAATCGCGTTCTACGCGAGCCCCATATACATAATGGGTGAGGTAGTCGAGATTTAAATTGTCTGTGTTTACAACATTAGTGTAATTCTGGGTATTAACATTTACATACAAATTGAGGAATCTTTTAAAGAGCGCAATGTTGCCACTGAAAGCGGATGAATTAACTTCGTATTGATAATTTCCAGGCTGGTTAGCCGTATATGATATGTATACTGAAGTGTTATTGGGGATCAGACCACCGGGGATACGTTTAATCTCTATATACCCATTATTATTGAGCAGCAAATAATCAATATTAAGGCGGTAAATAGTTGTTGATGTAACATCTTTAACTACGATGGAAGATTCAATAACAAAAGGTCTTTTAAATAATACAAGCAAATTGTCGTTCAAGACATACTCTTCATTGTATATTGTCAAAAGTATATCCTGGCTCTGATGTTTATCAAAGATCTTATTATAACTATAATTAAGTGACAACTCTCCTTTCCAGGGTATTCTCTTGATATAACCAATGTTAAAACCAACATTATTTGTCGTTTCATGATAGTCTGATGACGATGCATTCATGTATTGATAATTGGCATTCAAATGCAAGCTTTGAAAAAGCTGGTATCCGAAATTGAACCCGGCTGTATTCTGGATAATATTTACCAAAGGATGAACATCGTCGTAAAAACTATAGTTGCCATTTACCTGCATATTACGGGCCAACACATAACTTATATTTTCATTAATGTTTAATTGTTGGAAACTATCTACGCCATGCTGTTGTATACCATAAATCCTGGAATTATAAAATGATCTCCCGGTTGAATCAAGGGGAAATGCATCATATAATTCCAGGTTATCGGAGATGTTCCTGATGGGAATCATGTTATAATCCTGTCTCCAGTTATCATTATGGGTATATCTCAGTTCATTCCGGTCTCTCCTGAAGAAGGTTTTTGATGCAAGGGCATTCAAATTAAATTGTTTATAGTAATAAGTATGCCCTGTTTGCATTTCCCTTGAATCCCAATCTGATTGATTTGCGCTAACTGAAAAAGGCAGCAATCTATTTCTTATAGAGATTGTACCGCCATAACCCTTGGAGTTTGAATTAATATCTGTAAGGTTATCCCTGCTGTCGTAAGTATTGATAAAATTAGCTACGCCTGATAAGGAGATAGCTTTCCCTTCAAACAGCGTGGAATTAATGTTAAATCTCTTGGTGTTAATAATGTCATACCTGTTGGGAAAAATGAGGTTCTGATTTTGATAGGACTCGGGAGAATATGCTCCTTCGAAATTTAATTTCATAAAAGAAGGGTCCCATATATAGGTTCTTGCACCAAGCATGATACCGCCATAATAATTGGTTGTTTTCGTACTATTATTAAGACCATATTCCCTCGTTGTCAATATTCCATATAAAGCGCCCGCTTTTAGTTCACCATATAAATTAGTCAGATTCCACAAGCCTAAAGAATATATACTGTTCTGAGCATAAGTACTTATTGTATACAAGCTTGCCAGACCTATCAATATCAATCTTCTAATGCTGTGCATTTTCAATCTCATTTTTTGTGGATCAATAAATATTTGTGATCATCAAACAGTATTTTTATTTAAAAAATCAAACCATTTTAATCACGTTTTCATGTTCCTATATACTGCATTCAATTATTATGTTGCACTGTTCCACTCATGGCAAGGTGCGTCTTTTCGTAAGCTGATCTGTCAAACACAAAATGTTTATTATTCTTTTTCTCAATTGTGTACAACAGGTCTTTATTTTTGCTTTCAATAAATATTTTTGTCACAGGTGCATAACGGCTTAACTTGAATATATAGTCGTCATCTGGATGTAGATTTTGCAACTCATAGTACCCGCTTTTGTCTGAAGAGCAGGTTGATACAATATCACCTTCGCTATTTGTAATTATGATCTTGATATCATCTGTATTGATGCCGGTGGAGTCCTTATTGTAGAAACGGGCATATAAATGTTGTATCCCCAGTGCATCCGAACCGTTCAATTTATCGGCAATATTTTCTTTTAGAAAGAATTTTGCATCTCCCCCATGAGCATTGTGGCATTTAACACAAGCTGCATCTTCTATATTTATGTGATTTTTGTTTCTGAATAGCTCGGCAGGCGCGTGGCATGTAGTGCATAATTGCTGCCCCTGCCTTATCAACAATTTAGGATATTGAGATAAATGCTGGTTATGACATTTGGTACAGTTTCCGGAAGCTACAGGACCGTGCGTATAGACTTGGGATATTCTAAAGTCGGTATGACATTTAAAGCAAAGACCTGGCACCGGCATAAGCAGTTTTTTATCTGCAGCATGGCATGCCTCGCATTTTCTTTCCAGGTATGGCTTATGAATAGATGCTTCAGAATTACTATTTGTAGTAGTTGAGGCAGTACTCGCTAAAACAGGTTTATCTGATTTAGATATGTTATCAGCAGGGTTTGCTTTCTTATTTGCAGATTCGTCCACTCCATCAAAGAAGAAGGTGAGTGTATTATGTCTTGACTCTACTGAACATGCACCCATAGTGATAAAAACAAATACCAATGGGATAAAAACTCTATAATATAAATTGCGCTTAGTCATATTACCCAAATTATTTTTTAGGCTGGCCTGCTCCTGACACTTTCACATCATTTCTTGTTTTCATTTTAGGTTCTATAGCACCATAAACATTTATTTTATCGGGGCCATATTGGTTTGCGACTATTATCAAATATTTCAAATGGTATCTATCATCAACATATTTCTCGAAATATTTCATATTATCATAGTCAATAA
>CAIYVS010000417.1 GCA_903929655.1 uncultured Bacteroidota bacterium
CACTAATATGATATAGTTGACTTCTTAGAGTTCTTAAAAATAATAAATCCTATACCTCAATTAGCCTATTAGATTTTCCGATAGTCCCACAATAGACATGTCGCAAGACATGGCGTTCTCATTCCTGCATATGCAACCCAGTTCTATTGAAAGCCTTATTGCAAGATGATTTCAGAACGAATAAAAATAAATAAATACAAAACTCTTGATTTTTCAAAAGTATAATAATTAAGAAAGTCAAATTAATGACTTTCAATAAAAAAATATAAAAAACATGAAAACACAAAACAAAATGGATGTAGCTGCGGCTCCCGAAAAAACAGAATTAAGTTTCAACAAAATTATCGATGAAAACCCTGATGACATAATTCAAATAGAAAACCCGGATTTGAATATTAATAACCTCAGCGAACAAGAAATATTAGATTACCTACTTTATCATAGAAATTGGCTGGTGTTACCATCCAATACTAAAAAGAATTTCGAAGATATGTTTTACATGAATTTATCAGGACAGAAATGGAAAAAGTTTGTAAAAGAAATTACATGGGAATGGAATAATAATTGTGATGAAAACTTCGTGAATGATTTTATGGAATTGCTGGTAAGTAAATCAAACTGGTATTGGGATTAACAAAGCAACATTAGTCCAAATGTAATCATTGGGCTATTAGGTGGAAATGGAACTCCCTTCAAATTTAGGGAAGTTCCATTCTCATTTTGCTTACTCCATTAATTTAGAATTGAGGCTGCCTCAATTAAATTCAACAATTAAAATGAAACGCTAGGAGACCGTTAAAGTGCCCGAAAACAGGGGTTATACCGACCTTTTGTTTTAATTTTACTGTTACAATATTAATTGCTACAAAATGAGAGTAAAATACATCAGGTGGAGTACATTAGGACAATCGGGATCCCGGCAGATGCTTAATTCTGAAAATTGTGATTTAATCCTGCAGGAACAAATTAGTGGGTCAATAGCATTTTCAAAAAGACCAAAGGGAGCGGAACTTCTTAAACTGATCGAAAACGGAAAGGTTACTGATTTGTATGTTGAAGAATTTAGCCGACTTGGCAGAAATGCTTTTGATACCCTTACAACTTTGAATGTATGTGAGCAAAAAGGAGTTACCGTTCACATTCAAAATATGAACCTTGATAGTAAGGTTAATGGCAAGCCGAATCCAATATTCAAATTATTCAGTCATATCGTTTCTGTGATTGCTGAACAGGAGAAAGAGTTAATCCATGAGAGGACTGAGATGGGCAAAATTGCAGCCCGGCAAAAAGGAGTGGTTTTCGGTAGAAAGTCTGGTAGCAATGAGAGGAAGGTTGATTTTCTGAATAAGGAAAACAATAAACTCATTTTGAAGTATCTGAATGAAGGCAAAACCACTATTAGGGAAATTGCCAAAATAACGGATGCTTCAACCGCTACAATTATGAAAGTTAAGCGAGTAGCAATAGAAACTAAACAATTAAAAGCAGTAGCATAATGAAAATAACTATTCAACATCAATCAGAAAAGACTTACCACACATTTAGCGTTGTTGACCCGAATAAACTTACTGGCATTGAAGTGTGGTCTATTTGCTCAGAAATGAACGTAACGGCAATTTTAGTGAATGGGAATTATTACGAGTGTAAATAGTCACAATAGAAATTAGAAAAAATGGAAGCAATAGAATTTGTAACAAAGTATGAGACTTACCTATCAGAGATAGAACAAGTCGTTAAGCCAGAGTATCATTCTGTAATAGGGAAATTGAGAGAGATTGACCCACATGACCTTGTAAGACCTGAAAGCTGGTTTCACGCTGAAACTGATGCAAGGGGTTATGTCTGGACTTTATTCTTAAAAGAGAAACAGAAATAAATATGCTTATTTTTACATAATAATCACTACTCGTATTGTGTGATTTCGTTCAAAAAGAAGAGATATTAAGGGAGTGCTTAGGCATTCCCTTACTTTTTGGGGACTGGCTAATCTGACTGAATAATGAGAACTGAACTTTAAAGACTGCCGATTAAACTGCCGATTGTAGTGATTTAAAAAATGAAACCCGCTCTGGGAGCGGGTTTCAAGTGATGGTGGTGGGAGCACACGGGTTCGAACCGCGGACCCTCTGCTTGTAAGGCAGATGCTCTGAACCAGCTGAGCTATGCTCCCTTCTTGTTTTTGGGACTGCAAAGATAAGCGTCTGTTTTATACTGGCAAGTCCTTTTTCAAAAAAAAACTTTTACCATGTGAAATCCCCGCTTTTTGAATTCGTTTTTTTGTAGCTGATTTATTTATAATGAGTAATAAATGCAGTATATCAATATTTGTTAAGCGTTTGCTATTGCGCAGTTAAAGACCCGTTAAAGGCATGTCATAATAATATTATTGTATGCAAATTCAACAACTTGCAAATGATTACCCGGCACCACGAATTTGCAATGATCCTTACAGGGAGCAGCTTATGATGTCCTGTCCGGGTTCTTAAGGAGAGAAAAATTGATATCACAGAACATGGATAAGAGATTTAGTTTTTTCAGAAAACTATTTGCAAAGCCTGCAGGTACTCAAAAATCTGCAAGGGGAACTGCTGATGCAGAAGTCAATTCAAATTCTTCAGCCGCGGCTGAATTGATGCAAAAAAACAAATTACTTCAAGTACAAAGCGAAAAATTAAATGATATTACCTGGCTTGTCTCGCATAAGGTACGCGGACCTGTTGCCAGTATCTTAGGTCTTTCACGTCTTTTCAATCGGGAAAATTATGCTGACCCAGATAATGCAAAAATTCTGGACGGTATATATAGTGCAGCAAATGAATTGGATATTGTTATTAAAGAACTGGTAGCAAAAGCGGACAGGACAAGCCCATGAGGTTGCCAAAAGATGCCTGCAAATAAAAGCTGATTTCCTGTTATGCTTTTTTTATAAGGTCTGCCAGTTTATCAATCTCTGCTTTGCTATTATAAATATGCGTTGATACGCGCAGCGAATTCAGGCCATTTTCTGCTACACTACGTATGCGTATTTTATTTTCGGCGCAAATGCTGTAGAACTTCGTGTACTCAACTCCCTTTACCCTGAACCCATTCACGGCACAACGGGACCTTTCCTCGGTGGGTGTTATCAATTCTACTTTGCCACCCAGTTCCAGCAAGCGGTCCTGCGTATATTTACCAAGGCTTTTTACACGCTTATGAATATTTCTTAACCCTATGGTTTCAATAAAATCAATGGCTGCCCCAACCCCCTTGTATAAACCAGACGACTGTGTGCCTCCGTAATAGCGATGTGCATTCTTTGCATACTCGCCTGTAAGTATCGGCGTTACAGCTACATTCACATCGCCAATAATACTACCCCCGCCCACAGTATATGTTTGCACGGTATCCTGGAAATCTTTTCTGACATATAGAAATCCGGTTCCTTTAGGTCCTAACATCCACTTATGGCAGCAACTGGCATAAGTATCACATCCTATATCATGCAGATCCAGTAAGAGCATACCGGGGCCATGTGCACCATCAATGATAGAGTAGATACCTTTTTCTTTAGCGAGGGCACAAATTTCTTTTACCGGTAACACCTGTCCCTGTGTACATGGTATATGGGGCACAGCGATTGCCCTTGTGTTTGTTGTTACCAGGTCTGCTATCCGGTTCAATGTTTCATCTGCCGTCATAGCAGGACTGAAAGTTTTAATTACTATGCCATGCAGTTTTTGCCTGCTTAACCAGGGCGCAGCATTGCCAATATGCTCATGGGTGGTTAAGATCACTTCATCACCTTTCTTCAAAGGCAGGCCCCAGCAAGCTATATTAATGCCATCTGTTACATTATGTGTTAAAGCAATTTCGTCTTCGTTTGCCCCTAAAAATTTAGCCAGCTTAGCAGACACCGCCTCCCATCCTCCGTAA
>CAIYVS010000418.1 GCA_903929655.1 uncultured Bacteroidota bacterium
GCATACCCCTAAATTGCAAGCTTTTTGCAACTTTTTCAAATAGCTTGCAATTTATTCGGCTGCTTTTTTTGAAAAAGACCTCATTGGCGCATATCACAGACTTTTTGAGGGTCGACTAATTACACTCCTTATCTTCCTCAACTATTTTTCTCTGCACTGTCTGCAAACATCCGTAAAATAAAAAAGCTTCCCGATTAAAGGCAGCTTTTTCAAAATGAATAATATGGATAGATTAGATAACTTTTACGTTTATCGCATTTAAACCTTTTTTACCATTTTCTACTTCATACTGAACCCTGTCATTTTCACGAATTTCGTCGCGAAGACCTGACACGTGAACAAAAATGTCCGGGCCACCGTTTGATGGTGTAATGAAACCAAAACCTTTAGTTCCATTGAAAAATTTTACTGTACCTTCTTGCATTTTAATTAATTAAATTGGTTAACAAAGAACAAAGGTAGACATTAATATTCATAATACCTAAATAGGTATTTAAATATTTTTCGTATAAAATTCGGTTTGGGATTTATGATATATCTAACTGGTACTATAAACCCGTTTTCTTAAATTTTTTAAGGAGGAGTATTGTAGAAATAATGGCGACAATTGCAATGGCAATAATAGGTAAGAAATTCTTCATTGCCTAATATACACCATTTTATTTACATTGTGGTGTTTTATAATCTAAACCAAGCTCCATGAAAGACGTTTTTCAAGATCAATCTGTTCAGGACCGCCTGGCTATTCTACTGCCTGCGGTGCTTCTTATCGTATTGATTGCTAGAATATATATATGGAGAAACCACAAAAGGAAAACAAGGAAATAAATAGTTGTACCTTTAATTTATGATTAATAAAGCTTATAAGATCATCTTGTTTATTTCGGCTATCCTGGCACTAATTATTGTTATTTTGAATACTTATTTATTCGATCCGGTTATTCCTCCTAGCTCAGACCGGCACTCTTTCATTGCCTTATCAAAGTCTTTTCTCAACTATTTTTTCCTTTTCTCATTGCTTTTTTCGGCAATATACTGGGTAATTAATAAAATAAAGGAGATAGTTAAAAAACTACCCTAGCACCATGCTGGTATGCCGGCGCTTGCTGATGCTATCACTTTTTGTACCTGTATAAAACTACCATTAAGGCTGCCAACACAAACAAAATAAGGCCTAAGAAAGTTTCTTTATTTATCATCATTATGCAAAACTATCATTTGGCATATTTTTAGAAAAGCGTGAATTAACGGTATTTAAATCGAGATTTTTACCCTTTCCAGAACTCAAATTTGCTTTCATTTCCTCATTTCTCTCGCTTTAATGTCATATCAGGCACAAAAATCAGCTTTAAGCCTTTTATTATCATTACCTTTGCACCTGTCTAAATAAAAAACTAATGAATTACCAGGAAATGCTTGAAGAATGTCAAAGACTTAATAAACTCCCCCGTAAATCAAGCAATCCGAAAGACGATGTTTTTTATGTGGTAGCACCAACCGACCATAAAAACCTGAACGAATACAAAAAGAGATTGTTCGACGAAAAAAGCAGCATCAACCCGCCTGATAACATATACAAGGTAAAATACCAGGACGAAAAAGTAATAATATACACGGTAGGGGTGAGTTATAAATTAGGTGCGCTCCATTCGCTCGATTTCAAACCTTATAAAAGCAAGTAGTCGAAGAAAACGCTTATTAGGATAGAAATAAAGCATTATTTTTGTTTTAATGGCTAGCTTATTCCGCATTTTAAATCTGGTATCTCTGCTGTTAATTATTTTCAGCTTCCTTATTAGGGTCAATCATTGGTCTTACGATAGCACACACTTTTTCACGATCGGTGTAATAGGCGTCACGATTGCCTATTTTGGCAATATGATATACCTGCATAACAAAAGGAAGAAAAAGAATTTTGTAAAATAGATATACAAGCACTATTTAACTCAGGTTATGCAGGAACAGTATACCCTTGATTAATAAGATTAATCCAATTACAATATTTGCAATTCGGACTAGCCATATGTTCTTGCCCATTCGCTTGGTAAAATAAGTTAACAGGAAACTGTTTTTCAGATTAAATACACCCAAAACGATCATCACAGATCCAATAATAATAAGCAACCAGGTATTTGTAAAATGGTTCGCCATTTTATACATTTATCCTCCTAAATATACCAATATTCAGGCCTTGTGAGTAGTATTATTTGAGTGAAGATGATGCTCAACAAGCAAGTAAGCCACAACGATCAGAGTGGCCATCAGAACTAAACTTCCATCAAGGAGTATATCATTATATGCCATACCATAAAAATACTTGCAGCATTCTTAAAGCAATAAAAAAAGGAATGCATTAACAAATTAATATGATTAAGGGGAATTCCAGCCACTTACAATAGTAGTTTGAGATTTCAGTTAAATCCATACTTTAAGCTGGCAAAGCAATATTGCGACACTTTTAACTTTTTAGTATTCCAGGAAAATTTTTGGCTGAAATCACTTTTATTTATTAAATATAAATGATTATATTACACCATAATACCTGTAATATGCTTAAGCGCATTCTACTTGGTTTTCTTTTAGGTGCCATCCTTGGCGCCTTATATTTCTTTATTCTCAGGCTTTTGCATTATACATAATGAGTGCAACTGCCTGGATAAATCTATAATATTGCTTGCCCATATTCATTTATTCATCCTCAAAATTTTGGTCAGCACTAATAACTCTGTTATATTGATTTTATGAAATAGATACATTAGGTTTGAGAAATGACAAAATCTCCGATAATTATCTTATTCATTTCGATAGTATTATCGGTCTTTTTTTCAATTTTCGTTTGCACATTTAAATATAAGCCCCGATTCGCCCCGGCCAATCGCCATTAAAGATGTCCTCACTAATTTTATCATCTCCTTTACAGCATTATTTTGTAGCATTTCATATGTTCATTGGCTAATAAAAAATTAGTAAAACGATAAAATACAACATGAGGAAATACCTGTTACTGCTCTGTCTTTCCTTATTCACTTTTTCGTTACACGCCGCATTCCCGCTAAACAGCCCCCAGGACACAAGCCTCAAAAAAACAATTTCAGATACCACAGCTAAACACAAGCACAAACATTTCTTTTTTCACAGGCAAAAAAAACCTGTCATGGTGCGGGATACCACCACAGATACAAGTAATCACAACGATACTACAGCTATTAAGAAGCAGAAACGACTCCGGTCTTTTACATCGCAACACAATCATAATTCCGATAAGAAAGAAGGTAATTGGGGCATAGCAGCTCTTGTCTCAGCCTTACTGCTACTGGGCCCTCTGGCTATGGTCCTCGGCGCAATAGGAATGAAAAAAAACAAGACAAACACCAACTATGCTTTTATTGGATTTATAGCAGGCCTCATCCAGACAATATTCATGATTATTATACTTATCGAACTCATTCTTCACCCGCCAAAATGATGAATTCACGTTTACCTCAGGCTTCAATAAACATCTTTCACCTGGTACAAATCAATAGACACAACACCATTCTCTGTCATCAACTTCGTATCAGACAGATAGTTAAAACTAATCCACATATGTTTGGGGTCAGATAAAGACCCAATATATTTCGTGCCATCAAACATTTCAATAGTGAATGTCTGGGGCAGGCGTGTAAACGAAATAAGTATATCTGCAACTCGCGTGCGAGTATTCATCTCTCTGACCTTTATAATTTTAAAATTAGCTATTTTATTTGAATAGTGTATAGGGTGGCAAGATACCCAAAATCACCTAAATTTTATATTATTATTAATTATTTAAAACCGTGCAAAAACACCCTTCATTTTTTTGTAAACACGATGTAACTTTACCTCATTATTCACCTTGAAAACAAAACATCATGAAAAAATTAATTACAGCAGTCCTCCTACTGCTATCATCCTTCACAATGTGTGCCCAGTATGTTCTTCTCAATGGTGGAGAAGTCATTATCGGCAGCTCTGGCAATATCACTTCTTTTTCCTGAGAAAAAAATAAAATAAGGCTCCTTCTACAACATCATTATTTTTTTTTGGGCCGTGCTCTGCTATATTAAGTGCATATAAACCTTGAATGACCAAAATCATATTTTATCCTGACCAGGATTATCTTTTAGGACAAATAAAAAAGATAACATTGAGTGAAACTTTTAATCCAAATGCTGGTATCAGAAGCTGCTGCCATATTAAAAAACACCATTTGCCCCTTTTGCCAAAACGGTATTAAGTTTGGCAATGTTTCACCATTCAGCAACTTCGATGATATTGAATTAAAACATCACTGCAATACAAAAGAATGCATCGCATTTTTTGATGAACTGCATAAAACGTTCAAATCATATGAATCAGGGCAGATAGATGAAACAGAATTTCGTCAATGGCTTGACAATTTTAAAAGAAACGAAAAAGAATAAGATATGCAATATGCTTTGAAATGGTATACACTTCTTGGTTTGTTATCAGGAATGACAACAGCATTCCTTTTGTGCAGGTATCTCTTCTGAAAAGGTTTATATTTTCTGCAAACCGGCAAAAGACCAACAAGGTGTGATTTATGCAAATTTTTTAGCTAAGCGTGTAACGCTTTCCTACGCTATAACTTACACCTTTGTATCATGAAAAAGAAAACCTTCTTATTTTTATCACTCGCAATAATACTTATTAATTTAAGCTCCTGTTATATTCAGGAGCGTCACGCTCATGGTATGCGCCACGAGCATCACGAGCGCGAGCACCATGAGCACCATGAAGATCGTCACAATGCCAATTAAACGGCCCTGCCACAATCAAAATCAACTCTTGTATTCACAGCATATACCTGCCATAACTATTTGCAATTAAATCTAAATAATATACTATGCTAACAATAAATGAAGTACACCATAAAATAAATGACATTAGTAACAAATACAATAGCAGGATGCCGAGCATTCATGTCAACAATTTAGTGAACGAATTAAACACAACAAAACAGGAAATCATACCACATCTTCACCAGCTTGATAAAGAAGGTATCATTACTTTTCATCCATCCCTTCACGATATATTCTCATTGTCTTCAAAAGCCACAGATGAGAATAGGGTAGAGCCTCTGTTACTGCAAAACATTGCTCCCGATTTTGACGAAAGGGAAGATTAAGCTACCGCATTTTGCAGTGGCTATCATGCCTTTTATAAACCTTGAAAGATGTTATATCCACCGGACAAGAATAGTGGTATAACAATTAATCTATTGATACTAAGACTTTTGTTGAAATGATTGAAATGCTAAATGTGCAAGCTTGCTGGGGAGTTTTTTTGCTGATAGCAATTGGAATCCTTATTTATTTAGTCCGGGAAAAAAGAATGCTTTAATAGCGTACGTACCCTTAAATATGATATTTACAACTTTCGATTTTGCTCTATGTGCAACTGCTAGCCTGGTTATATTGATACTGCTTATAATCAACTTAATATTTATGGCATCGCGCGAGATCAAACGAGATCATAAAAATTAAAATTACGGCCATTCCTCCCTGGTTTCCGCCTATACTCCATTCAATAACTGGGCGTTGTAAAGCCCGGTGCATATTCAGCCTATACGTTTATACGCCCTGTATGCAACAAAACTGAGGGCTACCATAACCAGCAACATGATACAAAGCAATACGTCATTCATCATCATCGGTAAAAATACCGCACAGAAAAAAACAAAAGACAAGATCATCCTCCATTAACTAATCAATTAAATTTCCTTTCTTGATACCCTGCTGCTATCGGGTAGGAGGAGGGCACACAATTGATTTTCATCATGCAGAAACTTCATTTTGTAAAATGAAACCTAAACAGATAATTTGACACTAATGTATCCGGTGCTTGATTCTGTATATATATACAATTAAAACCGACAAAATGATTAATCCGATCCCTAAAAAATCATCTGCATCCATAGTGCAAAGCTAGGCTGGGATATTTTGAAAAAGAAGTAAAACCCAAAATAATTCCCATCACCCTCTTATTTTCAAAAAAAAATATAAAAACGGGCTAATTACTCTTCCACTCTTAGCCTGGCTCAATCCGCTATTTGCTTAGGAAATGCCACATCTATCTTAGCCAGCACAGCCCCGTTGCCGGCAAATTTTCCGTACAAATGTTTTCTCAGCTCTTCCTTTTTATACACATCCGTCAGCCAGCTTATAAAAAGAGGCAATTCTTTACTCAGGTAGCAAATACATTCCTTATTCAGCTTCTGGCCCTTAAACACATCCTCATAAACAAATGTCCTGGTATAGCTGAATTTAAAAAAATCGAGCTGCTTTCTGTATACATTCCATGCCTTCTTCACACGCTCTTCTGTCTTTAAAAAATTATCCTGGCTATCCTCCCCGTTTTCAAACAGCAGCAACACATAATGAAACTGGTCAAAAATACACCAGTAGCCCCTCGGCACATTTTTCATCCGCTCATCCGCAGTTCTTCTCGGGTAGCTGTCCAGTAGCCCCGCCGCATTTTCATGTCTCAGCTCAGCCTCCATATCATCAAACTGGCGTATAAAATCCTCCCTGCATTTTATCACCTTTTTGCCGTTAAAACTCATACTCAGCAGGGTAAAACCCTCCCTCGTCATGCGCTGCATAGCCTGGCTTTTCCCTTTCAGCTCATAAGCTGATAACTCAAAATTGCGGGCCCTGAATCCGGTACTGCAGTCCAGCTTCGCAATATCCCTCAGCACATCATCATGTCTTTTTCCAAACTGCTCCGCTACCAGCAACGATGTGGTCATCATTTTTCCCTCATGGCGCATCACCAATTGTAAATCCTCCTTCTGCATACCCTTTTATATATGCGCTGCCCCTTTTATAAAAGGCACAGCACGATAAATATATGAAATTTGCTGCTAAATGATAGCTATTTCGGCACCAGAGGATGGATGCAGGGCCTTCATTTATTGGGCTCCTGGCTTATGTCCTAAATAAAACCTGTAAAATATATAAGATTTTATTTTCAGAGTATAACGATTTCATTTTTTGCATTTCGATCTTTACGCGCGAATAAATATTATTAAATATGCTAAACATACAAGGTTTCATAGGTATTTTCTTATTTACAGCAATAGCTTGTATAGTGTATTTATTCAGAGAAAAAAGGGTGTTATAAATATATGATACTTACAACATTTGATTATGCGCTATACACAAGTATTTGTCTGGGCATATTTGTTGTTCTCATACTTGCTTATATGAAGATCATATCTCCCTCCCTTAAAAACCCGGATAAAGACAGGCACAATTCACAATAAGAATTTATTGGGCTGCTAAACCATAGCTATTTCGGCACCCTTCCAAATTGCCGCCTCCCTTTACCCCGAACTCAAACCCAAGAACGCCTACCACAGGA
>CAIYVS010000419.1 GCA_903929655.1 uncultured Bacteroidota bacterium
AGGATGAAAGCCGCCCAATGCTCCGTTCGAATTTTTGACCTCTCTTGTTCATTTGTGGGACCTGTACTAATTGCAGACCTCGTACATGTGCGTCTTTAGCCTATGCTTCTTTGTCTGATTTTCTTAACGCCATTTCCATAATGCCGGTCCTTAATTTCAGCTTTGGTTTTTCAATGGGAGGGTTCTGTTCCTAGTTTAACGGACTGCTCATGAAGGAGCCCCCGCATGGAGGGCGGGATAAGCTCCAAAAGGTGCCTTTGCGGATTTTCAGATTCGGTTTTCGAATTGAAGTTGAGAGGTCTTATTTCGAAGTATTTTCGAAGCTTTTTTTAAGTGTAGTTTGATGTGTTTTTTTGTTTCATTTTGATACGGTTCAAATCCCGAAGGGTCGGGATCTTCGATTTTTGGGACAAAGGTCGGGAGAGGAGGATATTGGCTCCAAAAGAAATTTCTATGACACGTGTAAAACTGCCGTATGACACGTGTGAAACTGCCGTATGACAGAAAGTTTTTTCGTTGTAATTATTTGATAGTTAGGTTAGTATATGTTATCAATACCTGACGGTTTTTTGAGGTGTGTTTTTGAGGCGTGAAATGGTGGATTTTTATAATGCATTAAGGTAAATAAAATATTAGTCGGAACGTGTTTTAAGCGGATCAGAATTGCGCGTTGCCAGGAGCGCATTTATTGAAATTATCTTTAAATTTGATAAGAGCTTAACACTAAATCAATATTCTTATGAAAACTCTTATTAAATACGGTTTAGGGATAATAATCTTATTTACAGCTTCAGGATTTATACATGCCCAAACGCCAGGCTTCGCCTGGGTTAAAAAAGCAGGGGGAGGTGGCAGCGGTGCAAGCGACATGGCTATGGATGTGGCGGGGAATATTTATACAACCGGCGCTTATGTTGGCGGTATTACTTTTGGTAGCGCAAGCCTAAGTGATACGGCACAATTTATTGGCAAGCATGATGCACAGGGAAACTGTGTATGGTTGGCAAAAGTCTGTACTCATGGTGCCTCTTTAAGATCTTCTAATATTATTCTTGACAATCAAGGACATCTATATGTATCAGGAACTTATTATAATAGCGATTCCGTTGTAATTGCAGGAACAAGGCTCACAAAGGATACTTCGGTAGGTGCGGCATATATGAGGGATTTTGTTGCAAAATATGATACATCGGGCAATGCTATCTGGGGCTTTAGTTTACCGGACCCTTATGGTAATCAGAATCCTGACAGGGGTATTGCAGTTGACGATTCCGGAAACGTCTATATAAACAAATACAATATCTCAAAGATCAGTGGAAACGGGACTTTGGTGTGGTCGGATTATTTTACAGATACTATTTGGAGTCCCCGCAGCAATTTGGGTTCCGGTATCGCAGTGGATGCAGCAGGTAATGTATATACATCGGGCTACCTTATACTTGCGAAGAGAAATAATAATGGCGATTCACTATGGAAAATAAATGAGCCTTATTATACGCCCGCTCCGGCAGCGGTTTATGGCGTTTCAGTAGTTGCCGGAGATTCGGGTTATGTTTATGTATCTGGTGCATTTTCATATACTGTAAATTTTGGTTCTGAGACGCTTGTCAGTTTGCATCCAGACAGCGTAAATATGTTTATTGCCAAATATGATAGCAGCGGAAATAATATATGGGCCAGGCGTGCAGGCTGCGGAAAACTTTCCGATTCGTATATTAACTCCAGTACCGAAATAGAAAATACGACCTTAGGTTCATCCAATGAAATAATTATATCCGGATCCATACAAGATTCCGCTTATTTTGGTTCGCAGATATTAACAGGTACGGGTCCTTTTATAGCTGCCTATGATGCAGGGGGTGATTTTTTATGGGCCAAAGTAGCCAGCTATGGTACCGGCACAAGTTCGGGTTCCGGTTATGCATCAGGAGTTAAAACTGACACCTCAGGCAATATTTACATTGCGGGTGGCTTCGGCAAAACACTACATTTTGATACAATATCTGTCACAAGTACCATTAAAGGCAGTATGTATATTGCCAAGCTTGCGCCCAGTACTACCAGTGTGGGAAGCAAAGCAGGGAACCATAATAATACAGGTGGCAATGTGTCAAGCTGGCCCAACCCTGCACAGCAATTTCTGAATGTGCAAATAGAGAACGAGGAGTACAAGCAAATAGGACTGTATGACCAGTTGGGCCGCCAGGTGTATAGCAGCAGTATTGAAAAAGGGCAGAACCTGAAATCTATAAATATTGGCAAAATAGCAAATGGAATATACTACCTGCGGCTGAGTGGTGATTATGGTTCGGAAACCAAGAAGATCATTATACAGCAGTAGAACTAATTTTCAATTGCAGAATAGATTAATGGCTCAATTTGTGTTTTGTAATAAAGGTAAAAATAAAGGCAATCTGTTTGAGATTGCCTTTTACTGTATAAACCAGGGTTATTATTATACCAGTTAGACATAAAAGTATGCATGTTTTTTGGTTAAAGCCATCCTATTTAGTCGACCCTCAAAAAGTCTGTGATATGCGCCAATGAGGTCTTTTTCAAAAAAAGCAGCCGAATAAATTGCAAGCTATTTGAAAAAGTTGCAAAAAGCTTGCAATTTAGGGGTATGC
>CAIYVS010000420.1 GCA_903929655.1 uncultured Bacteroidota bacterium
CTTCCGCTGAATTTGTTCGTGGCGGAAACAAGAATAAGTTAAGTGAAGAAAACCGTAAAAAGATTCTCAATGCTTTTATTAATCGCAAAGATGAAGAATATTTTGCAAAAATTGTTGATAATAAAGTCATTGTTGATAATATTTATAATCTTTCTATATCAAGCTATGTTGTTGCCGAAGATGCTCGTGAAATCGTTGATATTAAGACACTTAATTCAGAAATCGCCCGCATAGTCATGAAGCAGAGTGAACTTCGCGCATCAATAGATGAAATAGTGAGCGACATTGAAGGCAAATAAATATCATGACTAAGCATCAAAACAAGATTAAAAACCTCTTGTACGTGCCTTTCCAAAGGGTGATGGAGAAGAAAGCAGGGGTAGCTTCTGGAGCAGGTCAATTACAGGCAGGAAAGCTGGAAGATGATGAGGTAAGAACGATAGACAGAGAAGAAGCGGATGAAGAATAGGATAAACAAATAACAATTTAAAAATCAAAATCATAAATAAACATGAGTTTACCAAATGTAAATATTACGCTGGCGAACGGCCAATTGGGAGCCGTATTACAAACAGCTGACGGTGTTGTGGGCATGGTGCTGACAGGGGTAACAGAAGGCAGTATAACTGCAGGTGTTCCTTTCCTGTCCACAAGCCTGGCCGATGCACAAAACCAGGGGCTGACAAGCACGAATAATCCTTTTGCATATCGCGAAGTGAAAGAGTTTTATGATGAAGCAGCCATAGGTGCGCAGCTTTACCTGATGTTGGTACCTGACACCATGAAGGTGAACCAGGTAGCAGACAAAACCAATACCAATGGCGCCATTAAGCTACTGAATTTTGCTGCAGGAAAGATACGTGTGCTCGGTATCATGACGGATGATACGCAGGTGTATCCTTTGGGATCAGGCCTGGTGACTACCAATGGAATTAATGCAGACTGCTACACGGCCATTGCCAATATGCAATTACTGGCAAACCAGTTCTTCGCTGCACAAACACCCTTAAGGGCAGTGGTAGGAGGAACTTCTTATACCGGGAGTGCAACGGCTCTTACTACGCAGACCTCCGGTTCTGATAATCGGGTAAGTTGTCTTATAGGTGATACGGTCAGCAGTTCTGTTTCCGATTGCGGTGCTGCCCTGGGATTGTTGCTGGGAAGAATAGCTTCTATACCTGTGCAAAGAAAGATCAGCCGTGTAAAGAACGGCGCACTTAGTAATACAAGTGCTTATATAGGCAGCGTTGCAGCAGACCAATATACTGATACAGAATTATTGTTTGATAAAGGCTTTATCACATTCCGCACATTCCCCGGCAAGAGCGGCTTTTTCTTTAGTGGCGATGCTACCTGCACTGCAACAACGGATGATTATGCCAGCCTGGCGCGTGGCCGTGTGATTGATAAGGTCCAGATACTTACTTATGCAGTGTTTGTGGACGAAGTGGACAATGAGGTGCTGGTGAATGCTGACGGAACATTGAATGCCGGTTATGTAAAGAGCCTGGAACAAACCATTAGCAACCAGGTAAATTTAATCATGACGGCAAATAATGAAATAAGCGGCGTACAGGCTTTCATTGATCCGGCGCAAAATGTATTAAGCACGAATCAAATAAATGTGGTACTGAAGATTACGCCGGTGGGTTACAGCAGCGATATAGAAATTCAATTAGGGTTTGATAATCCTGCAGCTTAATTAAATGTGGACGATTATTCAGGTCCGTATTCCTTTACAATATCAATTCAAAACAATTTTTTAAAACACTTAATTTTTAATTATGGATTTTTTCGATAGTGCAGAATGCGAATGGGCAGATATGTCAGTATTCTTTGCAGGTGCCCAGCTTACCAAGGTTCGCGGGCTTAAATATAAATCATCAAAAAGCAAAGAGCTGTTGTATGCACAGGGCGACGCCCCTATAAGTATACAATCGGGTAACCGCAGTTATGAAGGCGAGATCAAAGTGCTCAAGGGTGCTATCGATGATATGAACACTGCGGCAGTAACAGCCGGCGGCAAAGATATTCTCGACCTGGAATTTGATATAGTAGTGGTATATGCCGCTAAAGGTACGAGGGCACTGCAAACAGATGTATTGGTAAGATGCCAGGTAAAAGATTTTCAGAAAGGCTGGGACCAGGGAGCTAAGATGATGGAAGTGACATTACCTATTTTATTCCTGGATCATAAGGCGAGTTAAAAAAATTCCCTGTTCGAATCAGGGAAGGATTGGAATATAAGCTGTTTGAGGACTCGTACCACTCTTATCAGGAAATGGAGCAGCTACACTGGCAGCAATTCCATTCAGAAAATAATGTGTTTTAACATAGCATTGACTTTCAATATTTCCATAAGACACTTGATGGCCAGCACCAAAAGTAATATCAGAGATCTTATAAGACCGACCAATAAGTGGGAGTTCCAGGATATAATCAACATTCGATGCTATGCTTAAAACAGCATGTAAAACAGAATCTGAATACTCGCTGACATATTGGGTATCACTTGTATAATTGAACTGAAAGACAGCTGAATTGCTACAAACAGTTGAGTCAATAAATTGAGAGAAGTTGCTGTTTTTAGAATAGGTTTTCAGTATTATGACAGATATGGAACTACTGTCAAAATTGCTCAATTCAATTCCCACACCCGGTTGAATGCAGTCCACTTTACAAGAAGAAAGTGCAGAAAGAAGAGCGCAAATGATAACAAGTGTCTTTTTCAATTTGGCATTCTTTATTTAAAGAATTATAACAAATCTAATGCCAAATACATTTAAAACAAACAATATAGACAATGGAAACACAACAACTAACAGGCCAGGCGAGTCCTGAGCAAATACAAGAATGGAAACAAAAGTACAAGCAGGGTATCTATGCTATTGAAGTGGACGGACATATAGCTTACTTCAAAAATCCTGGCCGGCACGAAATGAATTGTGCTATGAGCAAGGCCTCATCTGAAGCTTCATTTGATATCTATGATGAGCTTACTAAAAGAACGCTTATAGGTGGCAGCGAGGATGTGCTGACGGATGACCAGAAGTTTTTTGGAGCTGTTCACCAACTGAAGGTGAAAATGGAAGGTAAAAAAGCTAGCCTGGTAAACTTATAGAGGAAGCTTGCGGAGGGCCGGAGCATGACTTCCTCGGATATCTTGAAACACTACTTGAATACCATCTTCCCGGCCTCGATCACAGGAAGCTGACTGATGAAGAATTTGCTAAAAAAATAGCGCAATTGTTATATATACGGAAGCAAGAAACAATTTAAACTTGATTAAATAATGAACCCTGTAATACTTGACATCAACTTATTCAACAATTTCAATAGTATTTGGAATGAGATTGGGACAAATGCTAAAACAGCAATTGACAATATTGCAAATGGTATCAATCAACTATACGAAAAAATTGTTGATACAGTAAATGAGATACAAGTATTGCAGGGTGCATTGGATGCCCTGAAACATAGTGAGATAAAAATTGCTCTTAATAGCCGTTTGCCGGGTACAATACAAGCGGGAGTAAGTAGTAATCAAGCGGATATTGACCTTACTTATACAAATAATACTCCGGCTACTAAAAGCGCGCTGCATGATTATTATGTTGCAGAACAGTTGTACAATGCGACAAAGCAGGATTCAGCATCACAAACCAAGGAGACATCCTGGCTGGAAGATATTAGCTCAATAGTAGCGCATGCAAACAGCTTGGTTGATGTGTTTGAATTGATGGGGGGAAAACTGCCAAAGGTCATGGAGGGTGCTTTTAAATTCTCGAAAACATTAGGGTCTGTATTAGACGTAGGGGCCTTGCTGTCAGAAGCTGGTATTGTTGGAGAAGGGCTATTGGCTGCGGGCAGTGTTGTTGACCCTCTCTTGCTAGTTCCCCTGGCTATAAGCTTACTCAGTGGTTCGTCAGGTAACAAGGATGCTGAAAGGGAAAGGAAAAAAATAAATTCAGAGAACGACGTGTTAAAGTATTACTCTGAAAAAAAGAGGATGGAGGCTTTAAAAGATATATCTATTGAGAACCAGCAGTCTTTCAAAATGAATGATGTTCAGAAAGAAGATCTTTTCAAAAAATATTTATATGACCCCCTTTCTCAGGATAAGCTCATACAAGCAAACCCGGATATAAGCCTGATACCCCAATATCAGGATGTTAGGATCGATAAGGTGACAAATATTGGTAATTCGGGTTTTTATAAAAAAGCAGAGAATGTAGTGGACAATGCCATAGCCAAAATGGCATCTGATGCACAGAAATTTGGTATTGCGAAAGTATTAGAGGACCTGGAAAAAAATAATGTGACATTTTCAACCTTATCATACCCATTTCAAGTTGACTATGCAGAAAAGTCAAGAAGGTTCTTAAACTCAATGATCGACAATGCAAATAATTATGAGAATAAGACTGCTAAGTCACAGGCTTTATCGCGCTCAAATAATCTGCTGTCCAGTCGTTCCAACTCCACAATCATCAATTTGAACAAACCCCTGATTGGCAATTTCACCATCCATGTCAAAGACTCAAAAGAAGCAGTGCGGGATATGAAGAAACAGGTGGAAGAAGCATTGCTCGAAATTATTAACCAGGTAAATTCCCAACACTAAAATGGCTGAAATATCACTAAGCCTGCCGGATATGTATGAGAATGCATTCGGCTACAAAACCCAGGCTTTCAATCCCCGTTTTCCTGCTTTACCAAACCGTGTTGCTATATCTAAGCAAGGCAGCCCTTATTATGCAGATGATGTGTTAGGACGGGAGTATTTTATGCCCGCTACAATAACATATGCGCCAGGTGCCAGCGCCGGTGCGCCAGGCGAGGTAAAAATAATTAATCTTTCTTACCCTGTTATCAGCGTCAGTTGCAACAAAACAATTGTGGAAACAGCGCTTACTGAGCGAAGGGGGACGGTAAAAGAGCTTATCAGTACCAAAGATTACGAGATCACTATACGGGGCCTCTTGCTGAATACATCCAACGATTTCCCGGAGGATGATGTAACGGCACTTCGCGAGCTGTTTGAACAAAATGCTGCCGTGCAGATAAAATGTGCCCTGACCGATATATTTCTTATCAGGCCTGACAGAAGCGGTTCGGATAATGTAGTTATTACGGAAATCAGCTTTCCGCCCATTAGCGGTGTGAAAAATGTGCGGCCCTATGAGATAAAAATGCTGAGTGATGAAACTTTTAACCTGACCGATATTTCTTAATACTATGAATAACAAAAAACGAATCCATACAAAGGGAGCGGATAGGGAGGGCATTATATGTTTGCATTAAATTCTGATATAACAATTGGCAGTTTTCATTTCAGCGGGGTAAATGAAATAAATATAAAACGCAGCCTGCATTCTTACGTGGATACCGCTACCATAAAGCTTCCTTCTATTTGTAAGATCATCAGGAAGGGAAAGTCGGGTGCTGATACGCTCACTATAGGTGAACAATTTAACGATGGTGATCCTGTGATCATCAACTTGGGTTATAATGGTTCGATGAATGAGGAGTTCAGGGGTTTTGTGAAACGCAGAAACCTGGATATGCCCCTGGAGATAGCATGTGAGGGCTATAGCTGGCAATTAAGGCGCAATACGATAAAAGGTTCCTGGGAAAGCATTTCGGTTAAGGAGCTCCTGCAAATTGCTTGTGCCAATACGGATATTACAATTGATGTATTGTATAACCCGGTTTTGACAAATGTACAGGCCGATAATTGTACAGGCGCACAGCTTATAGACCTGATAAAAAAGTCAACTGATGCAAACCTTACCATATTCTTTATAAGTCCTCAAAAATTATGGTGCGGACTGGTGTATGATCCTTATTCACACGGTACAGATGTATTCGGCCTGGGCCAGGTAAACTATAAACCGGGCTACAATGTAATAAAGCATAATGACCTGCAGGAAAGAAATTTGAACGACGACCCCCTTGTGGTGAACTACATCAAGAAAACCTCAACCGGGCAGGTATTATCGGAATCATCAGACCCACTGATACCTGAATTAAGGAAGTATACAAAATTGCTAAACCGACTCAGCTCGTCGGATGATCTGAAAGCGATAGCTGCTGAAAAGCAGAACAGGGAAAACTACATAGGGTATGAGGGCCGTATCCAGGCATTTCTGCAACCTTATGCACTGCCGGCTTTCAATGCCCTGATTACGGACGACCGCTATAAAGAAAAGAATGGTGTTTACCTGGTGGAATCAACTGAAGTAATATACGGAACAAGGGGAGCAAGAAGAATTGTGGAAATAGGTCCTAAACAAGGCTTTGCAAATTCAACATCATGAGTAAGAACGCATTAAAAATAGCACAGGGATTAAAGGCACTCACACATAAGCAATATGAACTGATGAGTGGCACCGTGGTTCCGGGAACGGTAGACGAAACAAAATATAGCTGCGATGTATTGCCAACAGGTATGGGTGATCCTATAAAAGGAGTGATGTTGCATTCAGTACTAAGTAATGCTAATGGCCTCATCCAGGTTCCCGCCGATAATAGTGATGTAATTATTGCGAGCGTAGATGGAGCAGGAGAATACGCCATAATGAAGTGCAGCGATCTTACAAAGATACTTGTTGTAATTGGTGGCATTAAAATGACAATTGAGAGCGGCGGCGTGCAGCTGAATGATGGATCTCTGGGTGGACTGGTAAAGGTGATAGACTTGACAACAAAACTAAATAACCTGGAAACCAAGCTTAATAATATGGTTGATGCCTGGCATTCATTTGCAACTGCTTATACACCCGGCGGCCCGGTGGCCAGTGGCCTCCCCTCAAGTGTTACAGATGTTTCAGGCGATTTGATTTTAACAACGAGGACTGATATTGAAGATACAAAAATGACACACTAATGGCCAGACAAATGACAGATTATGCACAAGATGCGGATGAACTTGTGACAAGCAATGGAGATTTTATACTTACTGAAAGCACCCAACAGCACCAGCAAGACCTTTTGCTTTGCGACAAAGGGGATTATAAACTAAATCCCACTATTTGTGTAGGGGCATTCAGCTACCTGGATGATGAGAATATACAAGATCTTGTAAGGGCTGCAAATATTGAATTTACAAGAGATGGTATGCAGGTGAATAGTATTCTTCTCGCAGCAAATGGAATATTGAATATTAATGCTAATTATTAAGGGGCTATGATCGCACAACAAAACCAAACTTTGCAAGACCTTGCTATAATGGCTACAGGCACTGTTGAATCGCTCATTACTATAGCGCAGGCTAATAGCATCAGCATAACAGATATACCGGTTCCGGGGGATGATTATTTAATACCACCGGGTATAAGCACTGATAACAGCACACTTCAGTACCTGGCACAGAATAGTATCATGATCGGGACCAGGGGGCAATCATTTCCGCAGGGCGTAGGATACTGGATCATAGAAACAGACTTTACTGTCAGCTAAAAAAGAGGAATAGAAAAATCTAAAGACATATCACTTAAAACTTAGGACCAATTTATGGCAAGAACAATAGCGCAGATACAGCAGAGCATTATTGATGCAAAAAATGCAAACAGCAACCTGGCAGGGTTGAACAGCACAAGCAGGGTAGCAGAATGGAACTTATGGACAAGTATTGTAGCCATATGCCAATGGACGCTGGAAACGCTTTTTGATTTACACGTATCGGAAGTGAATACTATTATCAGCACCATGAAGGCACATACTGTGCAGTGGTATGCACAAAAAGCCATGGCTTTTCAGTATGGAGATACATTACCTTATGGCAGTGATTCTTACGTGGTGATCGATCCCACAAAACAGATCGTAAAATATTCTGCAGCACAGGAGATAGGAGGCATAGGAAATAAATACATTTCACTGGCGGTGGCGCAGGCAGCAGTAGATAGTTTTACAGGTGATACTATTTGCGCGCAGATCACAGACAGTGCCACGATGGCGGCACTTACCGGCTATATAACACAGGTAAAAGACGCTGGTATCAATGTATTGCTCTTATCATTACCCGGCGATATTCATAAATGTACCGCTACTATTTATTACGATCCGCAAATTCTGAATGCCAGCGGCCAAAGGGTAGATGGTACGGATAACTACCCAGTAGACAGGGCAATAGCGCAATATATTAATAAGCTGCCTTTCCAGGGCTTAATAACTGTGGATGCTTATGTGGCTGCAGTAGCTGCGGTGCCGGGTGTTATCTCATTTAAGCTGGCTGCGCTTACAGCAACAGAGAACATTATAAGCGGCCCCACGATAGATATATTGGCGCAAAGCTATTACAGGAGTTCTGCAGGCTATCTTACTTATACCGTTGGCAGCAACCAGACTTTTACATGGACCGTTTTTAATCCTTAATTGCAAACCCATCTCTCCTCTTCCTCTCTCCATTCATGGAGAGGGGTTAGGTCTGAGCTAAACAACAACAACATGAACATCTTTAATATTGATTATCCCGCATTGGTAAATTACCTTTTGCCGGTTCGTAAAAGAAAAACGGTAAGAATAGCCTGGCTTAAAACCCTGGTAGCACCTGTGGTGTATGTGTACAACCTTTTTTATACAAACCGGGCTAATAATTTGTACTATTTACAGCATACAAGCCAGGTATGTTTCCTGCTAGCTGCGCTGAACGATATTTTCGACCCGACTCTAAAGCGCATCTATTACAGTGATGGACTTGTTTCTCTTTCTTTTCACGCTTATATAAATATACCCTCCTCTCTTGCTGTTAATACAGATCAATTGAATGCGGTGATTAATAAATACAGGCTGCCGGGAAGAGTGGCATTGGAAATACAGACGTTTTAATTTCCAATTACTCAATAAGGTAATTACTCAATTAATAAAAAGAAAAAATATGGCAATAACAGACAGAACTACACTTAAAACTTATTTCCAGACCGGCGATACACCTACACAAAGCCAGTTTGCAGACTTAATAGATTCATTACTTGCTATCGAGATAGCTGATGCAGGCCTCACGGCTATATCTGCTTTGGGCAGTACATCAAAAATAGTGGTGATAGATGCAGGCGACCACAACATGTATTATACTACTGTAGCTGATATTTTGGCTTATCTGAATGCTCATGATACTACAGATAACCTGGCTGAAGGCAGTACCAACCTGTATTTTACAAATGCAAGGGTTCGGACCGCATTAAGTGCAGGAACAGGACTTTCTTACAATTCATCAACAGGGGTATTCAATATTAATGCCTCTACAACAAATGTAAGTGAAGGCACTAATCTCTATTATACCGATGCCAGGGCCCGCGCCTCGATAAGCAAATCGGGGAATGAACTGGCATATAATAGCAGCACAGGGGTAATAAGCAAAAATAAAGCCATTCAAACATTAACAGATGGCCCTACCATTACTTTTGATGTGAGTGCAGGATACAACGCTAAGGTGACATTGGGAGGCAGCAGAACTCTCAGCATCAGCAATGCAAGTGCAGGCGAATATTATACACTGCAGCTGATACAGGATAGTTCAGGAAGCAGGGGCTTGGTTTTTGATACCCCGGCCAACTATAAAGTAATTTCAGGAGGTGCTGGCGCAGTAATACTTACTACTACTGCCAATGCAATTGATGTGCTCACCTTCTTTTATGATGGTAGCAAGTTTTATACAAATATTGGTAAGAATTACTCTTAAAATAGCATTATGTCCCAGATAGTATTTCATTCATTGAATGCACAAATGAATTCTCTGTTGCTCGACCTGGCTCCCGGCCCCAGTGTGGCATTTTCATTGAGAAAACTCAATTCAGCTTACAGCGGCCCGGCAATACGAGTGCGCCGCAGCTCTGATAACTCAGAATCAGATATTGGTTTTGATGCTTATGGCAATTTTGATGCTGCAGCTTTCAGCACTTTCGTAAGCGGCAGTAATGGCTATATAAAAAAATGGTACGACCAGGGTGGCAATGCAAACGACGCAACACAAACTTCTGCATCCAACCAGCCGCAACTGGTATTGAATGCCTCTGGCACTTTTGCTGGCGTCTTATTTACAGGTTCCTCATCGCAAAGGCTCATGCTGAATAGTACTGTAACATTAACAACCGGCATCAGCAATCTGAATGTGGTAAAGAAAGTGTCCACAAGTAATATCATGGAAATGCTGGGCAACACTACTAATAACAATGTTTACAGCGAATACTGGAGCAACGGCCTTGCTGAGTTTTCTATGGCGTCATCTAATTCATCCAATGGATACTCCATATATCCTTCTTCTAATACTAACAATACAAATCTTAACTTAATTGGAGCTTTTGGAGACGCTAGCTCTGGTTTGATAACTTACAAGCAAACCTATTTTAATATAGCGGTAACTACATCATCAGTAAGTGGATCGCAGCCAAAATCAACTTATGATTGCCTTGGTTATGGAGATGGGTCTTATTGTACGGGTAATGTTTTTGAGGTCCTTTTATGGCCAGGTTCGAATAGCAATGAAGCAATTATTGTTAATAATATTAAAGCATACTATTCAATATAGAATGAGAGCGATATTGATAATAATTAGGGTATATTATAATACGGTCCAACCAAATCTTTTGTTTTTTTTGATTAGCTCGTTTTTATTAATAGTTGCTATATAGTTTGGAGGTTCATAAGTACTTTCATGTTTTGTATTTGGGTTTACTAACAACGGTTTTAATAGCGTTTTTTTAATATAAAATATTTCATAGCCAAGAGACTCCAAATATCTTGAAACATCTGAAGGATAAAAAGCGTGGTCTTCAAAGATTATGTGTTCTATTTTCTTTCTTTTTAATAATTTTTCAGCGCCATGTAACACATCTAATTCATGACCTTCAACGTCAATTTTTAATAATTTTATCAATGATTGCTTATTTATTTCATTGATATCATCTAATCTTTCAAGGTTAACAGTTATTTCTGTCTTTTCAGTTGAGACTTTTGACTCACCTCGATTGAATGAATCGACTTTAAAAAACATTGTTCTCTTTGAATCCGAAAGACCGAAATTATAAGGTACAATTGATGTAATATCTAAAGATTCTCCAAAAAGGTTAATGTTATTTAAAAGATCATCGTAGATTTCTTTTGATGGCTCAAAAGAAAAAACCTTACCATTGGGTCCCTGTTTTTTAGCCATTAGAGCGGTTGTATAGCCTATGTTAGCACCAACATCAATACTTACGTCATTACTTTCGAGTATCCTAAATATCAATTCAGATTCGGCGATGTCGTAAATTTTATATCTTCTAATTGACTCTCCACTTTGGTCATTTTTACGAGCTTTTATTTTAAAGCCAGTTGCCACTTCTAAAATTTCACCTTTAGGAAAAATACCTAAAAGCCGTTTCAGCGTATTGATTGGTTGAAAGAAATATTCCGGCCTGTTAAAAGTCATGATGATCCTTTATTATTTTTTTGCAATGTACGTATTCTCCCTTAGATGCTTATTATGTAAAAAAAGCAAGTTTTTTTACATAGCAAGTTTTATGCATTTTATATCATAACATACTGATAATGTAAGGCTAACAAATGTTGCATTTTAGCTTAATAAAAGAATCATTTCTTAACAAATCGTTCCCTTAATCCTGTCATAGGCTTTTCATAATACTTATACAGGAAATAAGATAAAATTGTTGTGGAACCTAAATACATTAACAGCGCCAATAAGGCATTAATTAAACTATGTGAATAGTCCAGGCCTATAAATCTATAAAATAGTGGTAACAAGCCTTGCATAAGTAAGGAATTATGTGTGAGATACAGGGAATAGGAAACTATGCTTGTAAAGGTAACTGCTTTAAATATCCAACCTTTACCCGTTTTTATTGAACTTAAAAGCGGGAGCAAGAGCAGTATTGCAAAGGATTGATATGAATATTCAAAACAATAAAGCCATCGATAGTTTTCAATTTGGATTCTTAACAAATTGGGAACGAAAAGAATAGCTAAACCCACATAAAAGAGCATTTTTTTATACTTGTAAAATATTTCAGAGTAATAGTTTACTGCAAATGCTCCAAATACCCCATACATCAGGCTATCCAGCCTCATGGTCACCACCAGTTCAATATTTGCAGCATTCCAGGCATCATCAAAGGGGTGGTGTAAAATCTTATATATCCTGGCGGCGCTTATAAAGGTTATAACAGCGCAAATAGTAATAAATAATACCTGTTTTTTGTATTTGGGAATGAATGATATTGCCCCGAACAATAAAAAGGGTATCAGCAGGTAAAACCATTCTTCAACACACAAACTCCATGATTCAATAAAAAATAATGGCTGGGGCCAACGCGCTAAAGGATC
>CAIYVS010000421.1 GCA_903929655.1 uncultured Bacteroidota bacterium
CAATAAAAACCGCAACATATTTTGGGATTTCCCACG
The DNA here is from genome assembly GCA_903929655.1 of uncultured Bacteroidota bacterium. Classification (GTDB taxonomy): domain Bacteria; phylum Bacteroidota; class Bacteroidia; order Chitinophagales; family Chitinophagaceae; genus JABDGU01. Next base: position 37 of record CAIYVS010000421.1, read on the forward strand.
AAAAATAAATCGACCCCCCTTATCATATCAACAGGAAACTGGTTAAGACAAGACAGGTTCAGGTCCAATTTTATGGACTTTACATTAAATGAAGGTATTTCAAGAGCCAGTCTTAAGCTGGGAATTATAAGTTACAAACCAAGGAATGCTGTATATTTTGACCAGGGAACAAGTGCTTTTTTGCTGTTTTGCCCCTTTTCTAATCATTTTGCACAGGATTCGGATATACAACAAGATCCTTCATGTTTTTAATAGTGCCAACATTCACCAACTGCACACTTACCACCACGGTATCATAGGTGGTCAGCCCGCAAAGTGTTTGCTCTACTATATAAGTATGGTAGCTACCCACAGTATCGTCCTTTATCCATATACCCGCATTCAAAGTATCTATCAACACACCATCCCTATACCATTTTATGCCCGGTATAATTTCATCTCTGCCCAATAAAACACTGTCTAAATATCCTTTGTATAGCGTATCAGTGTTCCACGCATACGCAGGTGTGCCTGTTTCTATTACGCTGACGTCATCTATTAAATAATAGCCGTCATTGCCGAGAAGACTGTTTGCATTAAATGTGGCTGTATCAGTTTGCAGGTTGTTAAAAAAATTACCAATGGTAATAAACTTTTCTGTGCCATTGGCTGTAAAGCTGCCCTGTATCTTCACCCAATGCAAAGTATCTGTAACAAAACTATTGTTTAATATCTGTGGCGTATATTGCGGCTGTGGCATACCTGGTACATGGGTAGTATCTATATGCCCATCGTCAAGATAGGCACCAATCTGTTTTATGGAATAACTGGATTGTTGTTCCTGGGATGCGTAAAAAGTGACACAGTAATTTTTACCTATTGTAAGCGGTTTATATAATCTGCCTTGCAGGTAATCTCTAAGATAATTAGGCGCTTGGGGATATTGGTAATAAAACATCAGAACCGTTGCCATTCCATTCCCAGTTCGTGGATAATGATAAAAATAGCCGTTTAGTGGGACACTTGCAGCATTGGCATAAGGATCACAAGTATTTAGATATTCGGGTTGGCCATCTGTGCCAGATGGATTACCCCAATATTCATTGCTGTCAATCGCACTCCAGTATTTGGCAAACCTAATTTGATCTCCTGAGAAAGGACAGGTATCATAAATTTCTAAGCTAGGGTTCTGGACATAATTTACCTGACTCCGTGCTGAATGAGTAAAAAATATAGCAAATAACAAAAGTAAACCGCTTCTCCCTAAATTTAGGAACAAGCGGCTTACTAATATTTTATAAAAAAATCTCACCATTTCTTTTATTGCACTACGAATTTAAGCATAAAATCATTACCCTTGCTGTCTCTAAGCTCCAATACATAAAGCCCCGGCATAATTCCTTGCAAATTGATCTGGGCTTTTTTAGCCGAAAACAGTAATTGTTCCTTATAAACCTGTTTGCCCAAAGCATCCAGTATCTGTGCACTCACAGCATTATTATCAGCATTTTTCTGCAACACGAAAATATTTCCGTTGTTCGGATTAGGGTATAAGCTATACTCCTGCGTGTTGCTGCTTGCAGATTGGGCATTGCTTCCCAGCCTTACGGTACGCTTCCCGTCACCGCCCGTAGTATCCGTTCCTACCCCGCAGGCCACGTCATCATTCCATGCCTCGGGGTCGTTAAACACTACCGTGTACAAGGCCCTTGCCTGGTATACCACGCCTCCATATATATTCGGGCATAGGTTGGCAATGGTAATAATGCTGGTACTGTCATGAGAGCCTAAGGAATCAATCCTGCATATACATTTTGTACAAGTGGTAAAAGGAAAGGTAAGTATATACTATGCTGTCTGCTGCGCTGCTGTCTTCCACCACTGCGCCTGTTGTGCCATATGTTGTGCCTGTGGCTGTTTGCAGGCTGGTATTGTTCAGCAGGCACTGCGCCGCACTATAATGTCCGTGCGCCAGGTTGTTTTCAATCCGCGTCAGGTAGGCAAAACGGCTATGTGTTGCCAGGCTGTCAAAATCAAGCAGCATGGCGCTGCTGTCCACCATCTCACTGTCAGTTTGTAATTCCTGCCATAGCCCAAACTGGCTCATCCATGCACCCAATGGGTCAACAGTCCCTAATCCTAAAGAATCTGCTGCCACTGCTTCGTGCTGCTGCACCACGGTTGGGCTGATCTTATGGAGCTTTATAGAACAGGCGTATGCCTGGCTGATAGAAGTATAAATGGTAGAAGGCATACTATATTGAGATCCAGTTGGATTTGATATATTATTTGGTGGGTAATACGGAGAACCTAAAGCGCCATACTCATAAAATGGCGAATGGGCTGCGCTGTAGGGCCTTGTACTTCCAATCAAGGTATCATGAACAAAAGTCCCAAAATTGCTTCCTGTCCAATACAGTGGTGGTGGCATCCATGCATTGTCCATCGCGGATAGATAGCTTCCCTGTGTCTGTATAATGGTCATGTTCAGCACAAAGCCTTTCAGGTTGGCAGTCATACTGTTTTGCTGCCATTGCGTAGAGGCTTGTGTCTGCTTGCCAAAAAATTCAAAGCCCCTGCCTATGCTGTCTTCATTATTACAATTCACTATGGGGTAATTGGAGAAGGCCACATACACCGCCCGGCAACTGTCGTTCATTACACCCGTGCCTTTGCCCATGATCGGCCCTTTGGGGCCATTGCCATAGATCATGTTTTTAACACAATAGCTGTGTGCTATGCCATACTGCGTTTTCCGTATCACAGATCCTGTCGGTTGTGAGACCATTGTGATGGTATTGGAGTTGGATGTTGCGTGCTGGTTTTGAATACCATTTATCCATATCCCGTTATAGGCACTGATGGTGTTATTATCCACGTTCACGTTCCCGCTATACCCCATATAATATTGCTTGGTTACATTGTTCACACTGATACCAATATACACATAACCGGACGTAGCACTACCTTTATTAGGCAGTATGCTGTTATTATTCAGTACCATAGAGGCCGCAGGTGGAGAGGGATAAGGGAGATATAGAGCATTACTGCCCACATCAATGCCGTAATGCAGGTTATAGATGTTATTAAATTCCAGGTCCAAACTGTCATAATAATTGTTGCGTATCAAATAGCCCCAGTTTGTGTTGGGATAGCTTAGAGGATGGTTGATATTGCTCATGCACAAGCCAGCCTGACATACCAGCAGCGGGAAACAGGGTAAATTGAGCCATTGAGCTATTATGCCATTGAGAATTAATTTTACTGCTGTATAATAACCTTCTTGGTTTCAGAACCGTAATCACCCGTCAATCGCAGGTAGTATATGCCATTTGCAATATGGCCGATATTTATAGATTTTAGATTCTGTCCTTTCTCAATACTGCTACCATATACCTGGCGACCCAATTGGTCATACAGCCCTATTTGTTTGTATTCCGCTCCATCTATTTTTACATTCAGAAATTGTTGTGCCGGATTGGGCCATGAAGAAACTGTATTTTGTTGTATGCTTTTATGGCTTACACTCGCGCTGATTGGCCCAATCTTTGCCATATACAGATTGTAATAGCCGGTGAGGGATATTGTATCAAAATGCAGTGTTTTATAAAGATCCCCTGCAAAATAGATATTGCCAGATGTATCGGCAGTCACCCCATCGGCGTTACCTGAACCTATGTTATTTCCCGTGCCATAACTTGCTACTTTTGCCCAAACAAACTCCCCACCTGCATCATATTTAGCGACAAAGGGTCCAGTACCTGTAAGGATTTGTGAGCCAAAATATGTCGAATCATTAATTGAACCTGAGATAATAACTTCATTTGCCTGATTAACAGTCATATTCTCTATTTCAGGATAATTATATTTGCCAATTCCTCGACCTGCGTGATGAGCCCAAATTACGTTTCCGCTGCTATCAACTTTAGCTATGAACATATACAACATACTTGATACCGAGCCTATGAGATTAAATGAACCTAAATCAAGTGTATCTACAAATGCTCCAGATACATAAATATACCCTGAATCACCTTTTGCAACCGCGACACCACTATTAAAAAATGAAGTGGTTTTGCACCAGAGTGAATCGCCGTCATTGTTTCTTTTACCAAGTATCAGACCATTACCAGAAGTATAAACATTCCCTTGTGGATCCAAGGCTACACCAGATCCCAATATTTTGACATTTGAACTAGTAAATTGCTTTCCCCAAGCTAAATCC
>CAIYVS010000422.1 GCA_903929655.1 uncultured Bacteroidota bacterium
CCATGGCTGTGAACAGCAGGTTCCAATACCTGACAGATGTGGAAAATAAAATAGCCAAGGGTTGTTATACATCTGCACAGACAGCATTGAGCAGCCCACCTGCCGGAAATCCACAACATGATGATGCCACAGGTGTAACGGTAGCAGACTATATTGATGCTGACTATATAGTGAGCAATTACACCGGCTTCTACCAGGTAATGCTGAATTTTATGAATAATAGCATGAGTGGTACTGACAGTGCAGAAGTAGTAACGCTTGCAAATCTTTGTCCAGCTACGGACGGTGATGTGGTATATAAGGCCAGGGCCTTTTACAGCATTATTTATGATGACGGGGGTAAATGGAATGACGACTCTACCTGTGCCTCTTTTGGAAGCGGTGGAGGCGGAGGCCGAAAGGTTCTGCCAATATCTCCAGCAATGGCTATACAAGCGCAGCAATACAGTTTGTATCCTAATCCTAATAATGGGAACATCACGCTATTGCAAAAAATAGTGGATGAGAACCCTGTAAGTGCCGAGGTGATGAATGCCGAAGGGCAAAGTGTTTTTAAAGGACAACTGCAATTTAAACAAGGTATCGTTCCATTACATTTGGAAAATCTGAGTACCGGATTATACCTGATAGCCTTGAGAGATACATCAGGAAAGAGTTATACATTGAAATTTGTTGTAAATTAGGGGTCGTGGTGATCGTAACTAAAATATTAAAGAGCAGTAGAGTAACACTTTTGTGTTACCTGCTGCTCTTTTGTTTTCTGAAAGCTGAGGCTCAGGTAAATTATGTAAAAAATCCAAGCTTTGAAAAATATGATACCTGTCCCTATAATGGAGACCAGATCAGATTTGCATATTTTTGGAGTGCAATTGATAGCAATGCAATAATTATCCCTGCATACGGGCAACCCGAATATGTGAATGAATGCGCAACTAATGTAGTAGTTTCAGTACCTCTAAATGATCGTTATTATCATTTCCCTAGAACTGGTAAAGGTATGGCTCAAGTAGCAATGTTTGTTGATTCAAATGGACTCACATGGGCCTACCAACGTGATTATCTTCAAGGACGATTTAATAAGCAATTAATAGCTGGCAAATCATACTGTGTTACTTTTTATGCAGCAAATGAACAACAAAATAATTATGCAATAAACCATATTGGTGCATATCTGGATAATGGACAGATTGATGCCACTACACACCCGTCTTTGCCACAGACCCAATATACTCCCCAGATCCTTGATACTGCTATCATTACAGATACACTAAATTGGACGAAGATAGAAGGAAGTTATACAGCAAACGGGACTGAGAGATTTATTACTATTGGCAATTATTTCAATATTCCCAATACAGCGCATATCATATTTAATGCCAATAGTATATCCTCGCCAGGAGGTGCTGAATATTTAATAGACGACGTAAGTGTAATAGAAAGCGACCACATAGCTTTTGCAGGCAATGATACTACCATAGCTTTGGGAGACAGTGCGTTTTTAGGAGAAATTGCAGTGCCGTATATATGGTATAAGAACAGTGGAGGCTTAAGTTTAATTGATAGCACAAGTGGCGGAATATGGGTGAAGCCTGCGCTTGGAACAATGGAGTATGTAGTGAAGCAAACACTGTGTGGCGTGAGCACTTGGGATAGTGTGAAGGTTACTGTGGTGCCTGTGAATGTGAGGAATGTGGGAAATGTGAGGAATGTGCTTGTGTACCCGAATCCAAGTAGTGGTAGTTTTTCGATCAGTGGCACGATAAATGACACTAAGGATGCCACGATAGAAATATTTAATTCTCTCGGGCAAAAGATATATACAAAGGATCTGATCATCGAGAATGAGAAATTAAATATACAGATCAATTTAGATACTTCTCCGGGCATTTATATGCTACGAGTTACTACAGAGAGAGGAAATAGCATCATGAGAATAATGGTAAATTAGCAATAATTGAAGATCGCAAACATGATATTAAGGAGCAGTAGTGTAGCACTTTTATTTATGTGTTACCTGCTACTTTTTGTTATCACAAATGCTAATGCCCAAGTTAATTATGTATTAAATCCAAGCTTAGAGAATTACACCAAATGTCCATATGATTTTGATCAAATTAAGTTTGCTAAATACTGGACTTCTATTGATACAGGTTGGATACCTAACGCGATAGATAGTTTCGGGAACCCCAATTGTACTCCAGAATATTGCAATTCCTGTGCAGGATTAAATTATGCAGCTAGTATTCCAATAAATGATTTTTTCTATCATTACCCAAGAACCGGGAATGGTTTGGCACAAGTGATGATGTTTAGTGATGAGACTTTTTATTATCCATATCTTAGAGATTATTTACAAGGTCATTTATATAAAGCCTTGACGACAGGAAAATCATATTGTGTTACATTTTTCGTTTGTCTGGAAAATACATCACAGTATGCTGTAAATCATATAGGTGCTTATTTAGATAATGGTGAGATTGATACTACTCAAAATTGTGGATTGCCACAAACTGAATATACATCAACTCTTCAGGTCTTGGAAACTACAATAATTAATGACACGTTGAACTGGACTAAGGTTGAGGGTAGTTTTACAGCAATGGGCAATGAAAAATTTATTACTGTCGGTAATTTTTTTAGCAAATCTAATACTTCTTATATTTCAACTGGGTTTTCAAGTAATTACCATGCAATATATTTAGTAGACGACATCAGTGTAGTAGAAAGCGACCATGTAGCCTTTGCAGGCAATGATACAACAATAGCTTTGGGAGATAGTGCGTTTTTAGGAGAAATTGCGGTGCCCTATACATGGTATAAGAACAGCAGTGGCTTAAGTTTAATAGACAGCACAAGTGGTGGCATATGGGTGAAGCCCGCGCTTGGCACAACGGATTATATGGTGAAGCAAACGCTGTGTGGGGTGAGTACATGGGATAGTGTGAAGATCACTGTTGTTCCTGTTGATGTGAAGAATGTCGGGAATGTGAAGAATGTGAGTGTATACCCAAATCCGAATAATGGTAATTTCACTATCGCAGGGACTACAAACAATACAGACGCTACAATAGAAATTCTGAATACAGTAGGACAGGTCGTCTATAAAAAAGTTGCTTCTATTCAGCATGATCATTTGCAAGAACAAATAAACCTGAATATGCCAGCCGGTGTGTATGTGCTAAAAATTACTAACGACGCAGGAACAAGTTATTTTCAACGTCTTGTCATTTATAAATAATATGGAAAATTGCTGTTGGGAACGATGGAAATATCTTTTAAAACCTAATTGTGAAAGATGTTTGAAAGGTAAGATACAATTACTCCGCCTGCCATTATCATTGTTGCCGGTAGGAGTATCATTGCAAGGATCTTGAGAAATAGCAGGCCGTCTTTGTTATTCAGTTCTTCGGAAATGATCTTTATTATTTGTTTCATGGAAGGTGTTTTTTACGGTCTAAAAATACTAAAAAGAGCGGGCACTATTCGTGCCCGCTCTCAAATTTAAATGGTTAGTAAGCCGGTCTCTACAGACCTCTTACAAAACAAATGTAGCAAAAAACAATGAATTTATGCTGCTTCCGCCTGTCCCCACTTTAACCTTACCTTGCCTTCATCATCCAGCTCTTTGGTGATAAGCGAAGACAAGATATTGGTATCAATGCCAAACTCCTGGTAGATGTCGCTGTCATCTTTATATTCAAGCGTCTTTATGTAATCATTCAGTTTCTCCTTAGCCATAAGCAATGCCAGCAGGTTTGCTTCAATAGTGTTGTCATAGGTGACAAATCGCACCCTTGTTACATTCTTGCTGTCATAACGGATAAAGCGAAAATAGAACTGCTCCATCTTAGGGATGTTCCATTGCAGGGATTCTATGAGTACATCATCACAAGTTGGGATGTTCACGCTGCTCTTCAGGCTTTGCTGTGTGCAGATGAGAATGCCATTAGGCGTTGCCTCAAACGCATCAATGATCTTTTCCCGGCGCTTAAAAGACACCTCACCCTTGATCATAAATAGCTGTCGGAAGGGGAACAGGATACCGGCGTGTTCATAATACCATTCGGCAGCCTTGATCGTGGTACAGCCGATGCAGGCTTTGCCCTCTATGTCCTGTAAGGCCTTGAAGATAGTTACCGCTTTATTAGGCATGGCGGAACCCTGGTACTCCCCAAAGAACTGCGGGGTGCTGGTCGCTTCTATCAACAACTGTAATTGCCTTATTATTTTCAGCAGGGAGTCCTTGCGTGTGCTGTCAGTTTTAGCAAAATATTTGTGTACAATGCTGTGGAACTCATTTAGGATCACTTTGTACACATGGCGTTCGGCAGGGGTCTGATAAGTGGTTGCTGTAGAGACAACATATTTATCACCTGCGATATCCCTGAATTTCCTGGTGATAATGGTTTTTTCAATGATACGGCGAAGATGCGCTTCATTATAGATGTTCTGGTTCTGCTGTTGTATACCAAACACCGTTGTCTTGGAAGGGTTAAAGCAATTCCTGAATAAAGTGTTGCCATAGTAAGCCGGGAAGGGCTTATGTTCATAGGGATTCACTTTCTGCAACAGGGTCCCCGTTTCCTTGTCTTCGGTATAGATGAATTCACATTCGCACATCATGTTCACCGAATTATTATACAGCAGTTCCAGTTGGGAGTACAGCTCCGCTATATTATTGCGCGTAGTGGTACCTGTTGTAAGCAGTTTCCTTTTTGACCTGCGAAAACATAACTTAACAGCCTTTGTACGTTTTGCCAGGTGATTAGTGATCTCGTCGGACTCGTCCAGTATCATAGCTACCTTATGTGAAAGCATTTTTATTATCCGGCTGATCTGCCTGCTGTACTTTACCAGGTAGTCATGAGAAATAAGGATATAATTGCATCCGGCTATCTTATCCAGGTCCCCGACCGATCGTACATTGACAAAAGGCTGCCCGTTCATAGTAAGGAATTTTGTCCAGGTAAGATTAATGGATAAGGCATTAGAGACAATAAATACTTTCTTCATGGGCCTGTACCGGCTCCACGCAAAAGCAGCGGCTGTCTTACCGCTTCCCTGCTGCCAATTAAGTATATCCTGGTCCTTAGTTATTATCCTGCCCAGGTCTTCCTTTTGCCGTTCATTGAAATGACAGAGGCCATCCTTTGATATCCAGCTAAATTCGCTGAGATAAGCATTCATAAGGTCACCAGGTACTATCTCTGAAAATAATTGCTGCTGGCGTTCAAAGGCCCGCTTTTTATTTTCTATCAGCCTGCGTAGTCCCTTCGGTAACTGTGGGGGTAAACTGCTAAGTGCCAGGTCATGATATACGATATCATTAAAGCTCCATGAGGCAGTGGAAAAAAATTCCCTTATCTGCCTTCTTGCTATCCCGGAATATCCCTTGTATCTTATGCCATAAGTGCCCTTTACCAATGCGATCTTATCCTCCGGTTTGAGCGATTGCTTACGAACGACACGTTTTAAGTAAGCAATGAGCTTCTCTTCTGTGATACGGTGCTTTTTATACCATTCGTCCATCTTCATATCATCAGGACATTTCTGTGTCCTAAACTTTTCCACATAAGCAAGGGCCTTATTATAGTAAGGCTGTAACGCTGCATGGGTATGTATCTCGTAGAGGTATTTGCGGACACGGTAGGCAAACTCTTTATTGCCACCGATCTCAGCATTCGCTTTAACCTTCAATGAACGTGATACATCAAGCGCATTTTGTATCATACCGGCAACTTGTTCCCATGCTACAAATTCATTGCAGTAGGGTATGGCTTCCAGGTGTGCCGACCTTCGTTGCAGGCATAATACCTTTGTCGCAAAGCTGGTAACCCCCAAAGTCTTAAAAGCATTATTTTCCAGCCTTGCCTGGCAAATGAAATTAAATGCTTCCGACAGCTTTTCTATCTGTGACCTGTTAAAGAGCTCATCGGCACAATAAGACTGTGGCACGATAGCCAATAGCAAACCGCCGGGGCGCATGAGCTGCGCTGCCTTTTCAAAATAATAGGCCTGGCTGAGTACTTCTTCGTCCCTATCCTTTACATTCCATTTCAGGTTAAAGGGCGGGTTACCGATGATATGATCGAATTTTATTTCCGGTTCATAGAACCTGATGTCCCGCTGTTCGAGGCCGGCTTCCGGGAACAGGAATTGCGCCACTTTAAAAGCTTTCATATCCAGTTCACAACCGTAAAACTGTTTTTCGGGAAAGTAATTGGCAAAAACGCCGGCCCCGCAAGTAAGGTCTGCAATGGTCTCCGAATGTTTTAATGGTAGCAGTGCTGCCATTTTTTCGGCTACGGCAACAGGCGTAAAGAATTGCCCCTGCTCCATTTCCTTCTTAGCCTCACTATACGCATAAAAATTCTCATGGTCATCTTTGATCAAGCCATGCAGGCCACCAATTCCCGTATAGCAATTGAATATTTCTTCGTGGCTCACACCTTGCAGGTCGCCACCGTCGATCAGCATTAATATTTTAGCGTTCAGTACCGCCCTTGTAGCTTTGGGCACTGTCACGCAGAGGTTTTGATACTTCATAAATTCTTAAAAATTATTCCAGTCCGAAACTGCCGTAGCAGGCAAGGGCATCACGCTCCGACTTGAATGAGAGGATAGCTTTGCCGTTCTTGTAGAATTTTACAGAGGATAGTTTTTCGCTGTTCGGGAATGTATAGTTATGGTTGAAATTTACTTTTTGTCCATTCGTCATAGTGGACGCAGGCATATGTTCTACTTTGCCGGTCTCAAAATAGCCCAGCCCATACATGAAATGCTGAAAATGCTTATCCGTATCGCTGAACTCATGACCGGAACGGCAATGATCGAACATGCCGCGCATACGGCCGAACTCGATCCTGCTTTTGACCAGGGTCGCTTTATTTCCAAACATACAAGCCGCTTCCCTGAAGTTTTTAATAAGGATCTGCAGGCGATGTTCCTGCAGGCTGCTGCTGTCCAGCCGGCTAAATATCCAGTCCACCACTTCGCTGTAATTCTTCACCCGTTCCGGCTCGTCCATTTCATCAACAGAGAGGTAGAGATCATAGGTCTCATTAAAATGGTTTAAAATGCAGGAAATGAACTCCCTTGTGACTTCCTCCCGCTTTCCCTGCAGTTCTTCCAGGCTGTCGCCGGGAAAGAACATATACCCCAGTAGCTCATTTTCCTCTGCTGCCTTATTGTTATAACGCGGCTTACCATGATAATTTAAATAAGTACTGTGCCTGTCTTTAAATTCATCTTCGAGGGAGC
>CAIYVS010000423.1 GCA_903929655.1 uncultured Bacteroidota bacterium
ACCCCATAAAAAAGAATAAAATTACAATTGAACTTTTTTTAATGAAACTTTCCATAATTTTTTTTTTTATTCTTACTCTTTTAAGGCTTTTCAGATTCCACCACAATAATCTATTGATAATTGCCATACAAAGTTTTAACAAATTAGCCTAACTGTCAATAGCTAAAAATAACCTATTTTCACCTATAATTATAGTATTTTTTCAGCTATTTATGACACAATAAATATAACATATTTAAATTTACATTTTACAATTAAACATCAAAAACATAACATTTATCATTATCGATATATCATTATTTTAAACCCTATTTCTAACTATATTTATTAAGTCGAAAACCTTACAACCTATTCAAGATCATGCAAACACCTAGACCAATTACAATAGCATTCGCAGATGACCATATTGCAGTTCGCAAAGGTCTTATCGAAATTATACATAAACTTGGAAATTTTAAAGTAATAATGGAAGCAGATAATGGTAAACAATTCTTAGAAAATTTTATACTCATGGATTCTTCGCCAGATATTTGCCTACTTGACATTAGTATGCCAGAAATGAATGGCTATGATACCCTTAAAGAAATAAAAGGAAGACATTTCGAACAAAAAGTAATTATTTATACCATGTTCAATGATAGCTACAACATAATTCGTTGCCTTAGGGCTGGCGCAAACGCCTTCTTACCAAAAAACTCTCACCCAGAGGAAATAGTAAAAGCTTTGTACACTGTTTATGAAAAAGGCAGTTATTACGCTGATCTTATGACCCCCAATCTTTTAAAAACGATACAAAACAAGTATATAGCGCGCGATTTATCTGAAAAAGAAAAACAAGTTTTAAAACTTTGTTGCTCAGACCTTAGCTATGATGAAATTGCAATGGAAATGAAAACAACTTTACATAGCATAAATGGATACAGAGACAAATTATTTGAAAAACTGGGTGTAAATAGCCGTCCCATGCTAGTAGTTTATGCAATAAGCATGGGTATATATGTATTAAGATGATTTTCTTCTAGAGTAATATTAACCATTAACTTTCTATTTCAGAACAAAATATACTGTCATGGATGAAGACGACCAGCTTATAGAAGATGAAGATCACTGGAACAAAATAATTACCAGCGTATTTTAAATATTGATGATTTTACTTTTGAGAACCTGAAGCAAATGTCGCGCTGGGGAATGGCTTGACAATTGCGGGGAAATATTGTAATAGCTTCTTATTTTGCGGAGAAATAGGATTTTGCATTATGAAGATAGGTACGGCCTATTTGGAGCGTTGTATTCGTACTTTAGATAAGGCGCTGGGTTTGCTGAAACAGACCGATCCGGAAAATATTGATTATGATATGTATCGCTCTTCATGTATCAAGGAGTTTGAGATCATTTTGGAGCAGGGTGGAAAATTGCTGCGCAAGGCTTTGAAGCCTTTTTTTCACTCGTCAAAGGAGGTTGATAAGCTGATCTTTAAGGATGTGTTCCGTAATGGAGTGTTGCGGAATATTATCAGTGTGGAGGAGTGCGAAAGGTGGCTGGAGTACAGGGATAACCGAAACAGTACTGCTCATGATTACGGGGTACATTTTGCTGAGGAAACTTTGGCTTTACTGCCGCAGTTTATGGCTGATGCATGGAGCCTGGCGGCAGCAATACAAAAACTAAATGAGGATTGAGATGCTAATAAGGGAAAAGGATAAACAAACTTTGCTGGGCATTTTTGCTGCCGTGAGGATACCCATTGAGGTGTGGGCATATGGCAGCAGGGTGAACGGCACTGCGCATGAGGGGAGCGACCTGGACCTTGTGATACGGGGGCAAGATCTTGGCCCTGTGCCGATGGAGGTGTTTAGTGATTTGTATGAAAAGATCAGGGAGAGTAATATTCCGATCTTGGTGGAATTAAGAGATTGGGCTTATTTGCCTGAAAGTTTTCATGCGAATATTCAGCAGCATTATGAGTTGTTTTTTGATAACCGGAATTTTATGCTGAAAGGGGTTTGAAAGGTTGATATGCTGAAGCCACCTTCACGAAATAGTTACGGCCGATGAAAAGGGGCCAGATGTTGATAGAAAACAGGGATATTCTTCTCCCAGCCTGCCCCGTTCCTCCTTCGTTGAATCTACAGCGGATGAAAAGGGGCTGAACATTGTTTATATAGGGTAAGGGCAAGCCTTAACCCAAGGAGGTGCGAGTGGGCAGGGGCAAGCCCGGCCCCAACGAGCAATCAGATTGAAAAGAAATGAATAGCAAATCCAAATATAATCCGCAGATTCATCACCGAAGATCAATACGCTTGAAGGGATATGATTATTCGCAGGCGGGTGCGTATTTTATTACCATATGCTGCCAGGACAGGTTGCGCAGATTTGGGAATATTGTGGATGGTGAAATGATATTGAATGAATTTGGGCAAATAGCATTTGATGAATGGGTGAAATTGCCGGAACGGTTTGCCAATATGGAATTAGACGTATTTGTGGTGATGCCGAATCATTTTCATGGGATCGTGGTATTAAATAATGTAGGGGTGGGGACAATAAGGGCAGGGGTAAACCCTGCCCCGACCATCGGGAGTAACGACACGACGGAAAATAATGTAGGGGTGGGGCTTGCCCCCGCCCAAAATGACAATGCAGAGGGCAATGTTGAGGCGGGTGTGAACCAAAATAATGATACAAACAAAATTAGGACTGGTGTATCAGGGGCGGGCGTAAGGGAGGCAGGGGCAAGGGAGACGGACGTAAGGGAGGCAGGGGCAAGCGCGGCAGGCGTAAGGGGGACAGGCGTAAGGGGGACAGGGGCAAGCCCGGCGGACGTAAGGGGGGCAGGCGTAAGGGAGGCAGGGGCAAGCCCGGCGGACGTGAGGGGGGCAGGCGTAAGGGGGGCAGGGGCAAGCCCGGCCCCTACGGGAAATGATGGTATGACAGGAACAATTGGAGATATTGTTGGCGCATACAAATCGTTGGTGGCAAATGCCTGCCTGGATATTTACAAATCAAGAAATGAAACAATGGGCAAATTGTGGCAACGCAATTATTATGAACATATCATTCGCAATGAAAAATCTTTTCTAAGCATTTCAGAATATATCATCAACAATCCGGGAAATTGGGAAAATGATACATTTTATTCAGGATTGCAATGAAGGCATAATAGAACCCGGAACCTTGAAGCGAGCGTGGCAAGGATGCTTAATAAGAGGTGTAAAGCCGGGACCAAAAAGAATATTTAATTTTTCCCTGTTGGTGTGAGATCGTTTTGTTTCGTTCCTCGCAAGTCCTGGCAATGAACTGAGTAAATTAAGTAATTGAGCTACTATCGGCATACATAGCGTCTATCTGCTTAGCATATTTCTGCAGGATCACTTTTCTTTTCAGTTTTAATGTGGGTGTGATCTCTCCGCTATCAATGGTCCACTCGTTGGGGAGCAGGGTAAATTTCTTGACTTGCTCGGGGTGGCTGAAAAGTGTATTGTATTTGTCTATAACACTCTGTATATGTTGCAGCACCTGGGGCAGTTTCAGCAATTCGCTTGTGGATGCAGGTATTTTTACATGCGGGTGTTCGTCCTTGAGGTGGCGATGCAGGTGAGGGATGCTGGGCACTATCAATGCACTTACAAATTTCCTGCCATCTCCTATCACTATCATCTGCTCGATGAAAGCGCTTTCTTTCATTTTATTTTCTATTACCTGGGGGGCAACATATTTGCCGCCGGAGGTTTTAAAAATTTCCTTTTTACGGTCTGTAATTTTCAAAAAACGCTGGTCCACCCATGTGCCTATGTCGCCGGTATGAAACCAGCCATCTTTCATCACTTCTTCGGTTTGTGCAGGCCGTTTGTAATAGCCCATCATGATGTTATTGCCTTTGCAGAGTATTTCTCCATCATCGGCAATTTTTACCTGCACATGGTCTATAAGCGGGCCAACAGAGCCTACCCTACGGTCTTCTTTTTCAAAACGGTTGACTGATATTACGGGCGAGGTTTCTGTTAAACCATAGCCTTCCATTATAATAATATTGGCTGCGGTAAATATCCTGATGAGGCGCTCCTGGCAGGCAGCAGAACCGACCACTATTGCCTTTACATTGCCACCGAGGGCTTCCCGCCATTTACTAAAAATGAGTTTATTTGCCAGGCTAAGTTGCGCGCGATAAAAAATGCTGCCGGGATCTACATTGTCGAACTTTCTGCCAATACCGAGTGCCCAGAAGAATAAGAGTCTTTTTATTCCTTTCAATTCCAGACCTGCACCTACTATGCGCTCATATACTTTTTCCAGCAGGCGCGGCACTGTTGTGAACACCATGGGTTTTACTTCCTTCAGGTTTTGGCCTATGGTATCCATACTTTCTGCATAATAAATAGACACGCCGGCATTGATATAGATATAGCTTACTGTACGTTCAAAAATATGGTTCAGTGGCAGAAAACTCAATGCGCGTTCGCATTTGTGCGCAAAGGTAAAGGCAGGCATAGAGTCCAAAATATTGCTCACAATATTATGATGGCTGAGCATGACGCCTTTAGGATCGCCTGTTGTGCCGGAAGTATAAATGATGGTTGCCAATGTCCCGGACCTGATCTGTGAGGCCACACTGATATCGGCAATAAGCGCTCCTTTATCAATCAGCTCTTTCCAGTTATTTACACCTGCTATTTTCTCAAAAGAATAAACATATTTTAAAGTGGGTACCTGGGCGGCAATTTCCTTAAAGCGCTCATACAGATCGGCATTTGCAAGGAATAATATCCTTACTCCGGTATCGTTTAGTATAAAAGCCAGCTCTGCGACACTTATTGTTGGGTAAATGGGTGTGAGAACGGCACCTGTTAACTGCACTGCCAGATCGGTCATGATCCATTCCGGCCTGTTTGGAGAGATGATAGCTATTTTTTCCTGTTGTTCGGGTTCTAAAACCTGGTTGGCAATACCCAGGTCTGCTATTCCGGCAGCCAATTGCCGGGCAGTTGTCCAGACATCCTTGTTAGAATAGGTTTTCCAGTTGCCATTTTCTTTTGCCCCCAGCATGATGGCATCTGGTTCGTCCTTAAAGCGCTTTTCAACAATATCAAAAATCCTTTCTATCAATGTAATACCGGATAAGACCTTAAATTTAATAAAAAAACCTTTTATTATTCTCTATTGCTTTTAAAAGAGAAATACCCCTTAAATTCCATATTTCAGCTCCTTTCCGGGCATGTTTACCTGAAATTTAAGGTTTTATATCTTATTATGGCATTACTTTTGAAGGAGAATTAAATGTTTTAGTTTGGCAATGTGTGATTTGGATGTTTATTGAATTTTGCTTTTTATATGAACTTATCGGTAAATCAATTAGTACCTATCCCCCTGAAAGAAAAAATACTTGCCAAAAAATCGGGTATCTGGAACGAGACGCTGAGCTTTAATAAAGGGGAGCATATTTTTGTACGTGCCCCATCGGGCACAGGCAAGACTACCCTGGTGCATATTTTATACCATCTTCGCAAAGATCATGAAGGATCTGTGGTGTGGGGAGGCCGGAATATGAACAGCATCGGCTACGAAGAGCTGGCAGAACTGAGATCTAAAAACATCAGTATTATCTTCCAGGACATGCGCCTTTTCCCTGAATTGACGGCATGGGAGAACCTGGACATTAAACGCCGCCTGAGCAATACTGTTTCACTGGAGCAAATGGAAGAATGGTTGGAACGGCTGGGCATAAAAGAGAAAAAGAATTCCTTAGGGCGAACCCTTTCTTATGGAGAACAGCAACGTGTAGCTATTATCCGCGCCTTGCTGCAGCCCTTTGACTGGTTACTGATGGATGAGCCTTTTAGTCACCTGGACCATTCCAATATTGACAAGGCAAGAAAACTGATAGCAGAAGTAGTGGCACAGCACAAGGCAGGCATGATACTGGCCGACCTGGACGAGAATGATTATTTCCATTACACTAAAACCATCGTACTGTGAACGGAAAGAAACAAATAGAAATGCTGAAAAAACTGCTGATAGGAAATAAAAGCAGGTCGCGGCTGTGGGGAGCTTTATTTGCATTATTCCTGGGCACTACCCTGCTTTTGCTTACGGTGATGATATGGTGGAATTTTAACGAACTGCTTTATGGCAAAAGCCAGTATGATACCCTGGGCAGCACTTTCCTGGTAATAGGCAAGAGAATAACACAGGAAAATGTAAGCGATTCCCATACCTTCAGCCAGCAGGATATTGATTCTTTAAAACAAGTGCCGGAAGTGCAGGACGTGGGCATACTCACATCCAACCATTTTCCGGCATATGCAAGACTGGGGGGCAAACTGGCTTTCAATACCGACATTTTTATGGAGGCAGCGCCTGACCGTTTCCTGGACAATATGCCTGCTGAATGGACCTGGCATGAGGGCAGTACAGACCTGCCTATTATCCTGTCTTCCCAATTCTTAGACCTTTATAATTATCTTTTTGCGCCGGGGCAAGGTTTGCCCCAATTGTCAGAGTCGTCCATAAAAGCTATTGCGGTAAATATAGAAGTGGGCAGCGGCCCCACTATGCTACGCTATACGGCACATGTAGTTGGTTTTTCAGACCGTATCAGTTCCGTGTTGGCCCCCGCATCTTTTATAGAGTATAACAACAAAATATTTGGCAAGCCGGGAGATGTGCAACCTTCGCGCCTGATAGTAAAAGCAAAAGACCCATCTAATACCAAATTTGCGAGCTATATAGAAAGTCATGGTTATACTACCAATTCGCAAAACATGCGTTGGAGTAAAATAAGGGCTATTGTGGAAGTGGTGACGAGCGCTACGGGTTTTCTTTCTATTGTGCTGATGGGTATAGGTGCTTTGGTTTTTATACTGTTTATAGAACTGACTATTGCCAGGGCACAACATTCTTTAACTCTTTTGCTGGAACTTGGTTATAGCCCCAAATACCTGGGCAGGTTTATGATGAACCGTTTTATGCCGCTGGTACTGCTTACTGTTGTTATATCTATGTGTATTGCCATTGCGGGCCAGCTTGCAGCATCGGTGATGGTAAAACAGTTATTGCTGACGCTGCCTGCTTTTCCGGGATGGCCGGTATGGCTTGCACTGCTAGTGAGCAGCAGCATATTATTTACACTGGTTGCAAGGGCTATTATGAAGGCCATACGGAACGATGTGTTGAGCTGATTGTTTTTAAACCTCCTTCTAAAAATTTGATTAAAACAGGTCTGAATGTGTGCCTGTTCTGATTAATGTTAATGTCTTGTTGTCTTCATCAATTCTCCAGATCAATAACCAATCTGGTTGGATATGACATTCCCAACAATCCTTATAATCGCCACTTAACTTATGTGCATTATGTTTTACTGCCAAAGTTGATTTATTTGCTATCAAGGATATAACCTGTCTTATTTTCGCTTCCTGATAACCTCTTTTTAGAGCCTGTTTATAATCTCTTTTGAATTTATTTGTATATTCAACCTTGTACATTATTTTTTGAGCTCGGTAAAAAGTTGATCTAAAGATTTTGCTTTTTGTGTTTTCCCTTTCCTCGCATCATCGATTGCTTTCTTTGTCGCTGTATTTGGGTCTTTAAGTATTTTAGCAAAAGGCATAGTTTCTATCAACTCTACAAATTTTTTCGCCTGTTTGGTTTTTGTATCTATTGTTATGTAAGTCATAAACTGTAATTAGTAAAGCAATTTAAATAAAATATTGCATTTTGTCAGGCCAAGCATACATACGCATGTTAACATTATATTTAATTTCTTATTTTAGCACCAAATTGAAACTCTGTGGCAGGCAAAACTGACAAGAAAGAGGCACCTCCAGATAAGGTGACTTTGTACGACAAACTCATAACCAGCATACCCGAAATAGAACGTAAGGGCGACACGGTGCCTTATACTTCCCTGAACGGGAATATGTTCAGCTACCTGCATCATGATGGCACCCTGGCACTGCGCCTTTCAGAAAAAGACAGGGAGGATTTTATTAAAAAACATAAAGCCGGACTAATGCAGGCCTACGGTATTGTGCAAAAGGAATATGTGGCTGTGCCGGAAAAAGTATTGGCTGATACTAAGGAAATGAAAAAGTATCTGAAACTGAGTTTTGAATATGTGAAGACTTTGAAGGCTAAGCCAAGCAAAAAGGTGGCGAAGAAGAAATAGAACCTATGCTTGCCAACCCATAAAACTTGTTAGCTTTTTCCATGTTTTATTACCAATTTTCTGGTACAAATTCATACTACCCCAGCCTGGAGCACTAACATAAATCAAAACATATTTTCTATCCTTGGAAAATAAGGGCAAAGAATAATCATAAACTTCAGGAGCATACGCATAATATATGGTTGCCGGTGCATCTTTGGGCTTTTTGTAAAATACTGAGTGCTTGAATTTCTTATTCCAATCTTTTTCCTTTCTTTCTTTTATTTGCTTTATCAAATAGCTCATTCCATCCTCTGTAAAAAAAGAGTCAAGACCTTTTTCCTGCCAATCCCAAATTGAAATTCTTCTTGTGTCATAATCTTTACCTTCTCTCGTAAAATATTTTTCATCCCATGACTGGGAAATCCCCTTTGATATTAATCTGGGCCATGTTTGATAAGAAGTATCTTCATTGGAAACAATCCAATTCATAAAATCTATTATTTCTCTATCTTTAATAATAGAGCTATACCTTTGTGCGAAGGAATAAAAGGAACATAAAATAAATATTGTTGTCAATATCCCTGCTTTCATTATGTTGTTTCTAAAATAATTATGATTGCAAGATATAACAACTTAGTTAGCTTTATAAATACTCATTTTCATGCAAAAATCACAGCCAGACACATATACACCCTACTTCAAACGAGCTATCATTTTCCCATTACTTTTGTTATTAAAATGTTTTTCAGCAAATGCCACAATTACAGCATATCAATTAGATGAAAAATTTTACACAGCTGAATACGGAGGTTACCGAATTTACAATTGGCTCTTTCTTTATAATGATAGTTCTTTTTCGTTGGTAAATGATATAAGAATTGAGGACCAAGGTTTTATGTATCATTTTGCACAAGGCAGGTGGACCAGTCAAAATAATATGATCTCATTATCTGATAGCATAAGT
>CAIYVS010000424.1 GCA_903929655.1 uncultured Bacteroidota bacterium
ATCAGCATTAAAGCGGAAAACATTTGACATTTGTCAAAAAATCATGGCCGTAAATATTTTATTGATAAATCCTTTACTTCTTTGGCAAAGGTTTCCTTGGTATTTTTTCATCTCTCATAGCGGTATGATAAACAAAGCTAGCCATGATGATGGATGCCTGCATCAGGTCGTTGCTGTTCACCCTTTCGTAAGTATCCATATTGGTATGGTGAGAACGGCTGCCATACTCCAGGGGGTCTTGTATGAACTGGAAGCCGGGTATGCCTATTTCGTCAAAAGAAATATGATCTGTAGAGCCCGTATTGCGTATGCTGAGGGTGCTTGCCCCAAGGTCTTTAAAAGGTTCCATCCATGCTTCGAATATGGGCCTCACTTCATCATTGCTTTGCATAAAGATGCCACGGATCTTGCCCCGCCATTGTCCAGGTTGTAATAGGCTGATACTTTTTCGTATGCGGCCTTGAATTTTCGGGTATCCTTATCGCCATAGTGTTTTTTAACATAAGCACGGGAACCCAGCAGACCTTGCTCCTCGCCGCTCCATAAAATAACCCGGATAGTGCGGCGTGGCTTCAGACCTGTTGCTTTTAATATGCGTATGGCCTCCATAACAACAGCGGAGCCTGTGCCATTGTCTGTAGCGCCTGTTGCGGCATGCCATGAGTCCATATGCGCACCCAGCAGCACTACTTCATCTTTCAGGTCTGTGCCGGGAATTTCTGCCACCACGTTATTTTCTATAGAATCTGCAGTGAGGAAAGTATTGTCCATATCCATTTCCAGCGATACTTCTTTGCCCGCATCCAGTAAGCGTATTAAGCGGTCCATGTGCTCTGCTCCCATTTCCATTTCAGGCAGCACGGGTTTGGCATTCCATGCCCTTGAGGCACCGTTGGATGTAAAAACAGTACCATCAATTCCCCTGCCGCCACTTAATACCGCCAGAGCACCTTCATCCATTAAAAAGCTATCCAGTTTTGGCCTTAATGTATTAACACGCCGCCCCGCTGGCGCTTTGATATAAGGGTTAGGGTTTGCGCCTGCATCGTCCAGATGTGTATCATAGGTGTTTTTTTGAAGCTCTTCATCGGTCAGCCTTTTGGCATCTGCGTTAAAATTCACCCGCAGTTCGTAAGCATTTGTTGTAGCGTACACCACAATTTTACCTCTCAGCTTGCCCTTATATTTTTCCATGTCCTGCGGGCTATCTACTCTTATCAGCACGGCCTGGGCTTTTATCAAACCATTGGTGCCGGGCGTCCATGCTTTGGGCACAGCTATCAGTTGCTGATAATAAGGTGCACTCATGGCAACATAGGATTTGTGTGTTTCCCAACCTTTTCCAAAACCGCCCCAGGGTTCTATTGCGGCATTTTCCAGTCCCCAGTCTTCTAGTTGCCGGCGTGCCCACTGTTCTGCTTTTTTCATTCCGGTAGAACCCGTAAGCCTGGGCCCTGTAACATCAGTGAGCTGGAAAAGCGTTTCCATTACTTTGGAATTAGTAAAGCCTTCCTGTTTTATTTTCTCTATCGCTTTCAGCCTGGCTCTATCCTCATGGTCGCCTTTGAAAGAGGTAAAGACTAATGCGCAAAGCAGCAGCAATAATGCGTAACAGTTTTTCATCCGGGAATTTATTTTGGACAAGAAAAGTAAAGAAAATTAATGGAAGAGTGCATATTTGAAAAGATTCAAGCAAGAGATGACCGCTCTTTAATGAGTTTCTGTAAATTATTTTTCACTTCCTCCCATTCTTCCGGTATGATACTATAACAGGCATTGCTTCTTATTTCGCCCAGCCCCCGAGTTTCTGGATTAGCGCGCCTTGCTTGGGGTCGTAGACGAACCTGATGAGGTTCGACACCGAGATCCCGGCCTCGTTGAGGACAGG
>CAIYVS010000425.1 GCA_903929655.1 uncultured Bacteroidota bacterium
AGCCTGAACAGCGAAAAGTATGCAGGTGTGTATGATGCATTACATGGGGTTACTGCCCTGATGTTCTCAGATTCACCCAAAGAGCCGGCTCTTATCCTGAGCTCTTTCCGCAAGAATGCGGCTCACAAAGAAAAGCCCATATTAAAGGCAGCTTTGATAGGTGAAGATGTTTTCACAGGAGATAACCAATTAGTTGCACTTACCAGGATCAAGACGAAGAACGAAATGGTGGGCGAGGTTCTTGGCTTATTGCAATCACCTGCAAGGCGCGTTATTGCAGCTCTTTTGCACCACCACGAAAGCAAACAAGGTGCAGAGGTTGCAGAAGCTCCTGCAGCAGAGTAATTTTAATTTAAAAATTTGAAGATTAGCAAATTCAAAAATTAAGATGAACCGAAAATGAGGGCATTTGCATATTTGCACATTATCTCATTTTCACATTAACAAGGCTTCCAAGCTACATTATATTTAGTAAAACAATTTTTAAAACAACGATTAAAAAATTATAAAAATGGCAGACGTAAAAGCATTAGCCGAACAACTGGTTAGCCTTACTGTAAAACAAGTACAGGAACTGGCAGACGTATTAAAAGCCGATTACGGTATTGAACCAGCAGCAGCAGCAGCAGTTGCCGTAGCAGCAGGCGATGGCGGTGGTGCAGCAGCAGTAGCAGAGAAAACATCTTTCAATGTAGTATTGAAAGCTGCAGGTGTATCTAAACTGAATGTTGTAAAGATCGTTAAAGATCTTACAGGTCTTGGTCTGAAAGAGGCTAAAGAACTGGTAGACGGCGCTCCTAAAAACGTGAAAGAAGGCATCAGCAAAGGTGAGGCAGAAGAAATTGCTGCTAAACTGAAAGAAGCAGGTGCTGATGTTGAAATAGCTTAATAAGCGCATTTCTTAACATATCTTATATAAAAGCCCTCCCCGGCTTAAGGGTGAGGGCTTTTTATATTTTGTAGTATGCTACAGCGAATACACAAAGGTCCCAAAATATACCAGGCCTTATATTAAGGCCCCGAACAGTCCGGGCAAAAAAAATGCCCCCGATAAGCCGGGGGCAGATATTAAAATAAGAGTTGAATGTATTAATGTTTCAGTTTGAAATAACCACCGGTTATGGTGTGGGATTTTGAGCCGTCAGCTGTCAAAGCCTTATAGCTGAAATTACCTGTAGCATAACCATTAGCATCAGACTGAATAATAAGAGTGCCACTGCCACCTGTAACTTCGGAAGAATATGGTGTACTGGTGCTAACGTCTACAATCCCTGCTCCGGCGAGGCTACCTAGGTTTAAAGCAAAGCTACCAGCGCCTGCATACTGCTGTACAGTTATTAATACAGTATACTTATGACCAGTGTCTGTGCCTGAAATAGTGGCTACAGTAACACCACCAACTGTTGCCACCGAAAAAGTAGCATTTGAATCGGAAATCCACTCAGTACCGTCAATATCTGCACTAAGAGGGGCTTTGCAAACACAAGTACCAACTACAGAGCCTGTAGGAAAAATAGGGTTAGCAAGGTTGCTAACGTTGCCATTAGGGTCGGCATTATAAGGGCCATTGCTGCAACTGTTAAAACATATTGTTACACCCGATAATAGTAGTATCGATAAGAAAAATTTCTTCATGCTATAAATTTACTGCCATAAAGATAATAAGCCAAATAATAATACAAAATATTATTTTAGATTAGTCGTTTACTTATTCCATATTAACAGGTATTAAATACAATGCGATGCATCCTGGTGTTTATATCATTGTTATTTTCTCAGCAAATAGCTGCACAGGAACTGCTGAGAGGGATGATAACAGATGCGGCTACAGGGCAATCTTTGCCTTTTGCTACTATTAAATATGGTAATACCAGGGAGGGCTCGGTAGCCGATCTTAATGGCAAATTTGAGATATCGCTGGCTGGGGATATTGGGTCCATTACGGTTTCTTACCTGGGGTATGAGGCAAGGGAAATCAGGCTTCCGGCCAAAGAGGCTTTATTGAAAATAGCCTTAAAGCCAAGTGGAGGTATGTTGCATGAAGTGGTAATTAAGCCACCTAGGGAGAAAATAAGGCGCATACTGAATAGTGCCATAGCCAATAAAGACAGGAATAACCCGGATAAATATGACTGGTACCGCTGTCATATTTACTATAAAATGATAGCAGATGTGGCTTTTCCTGATTCAGTATTAGCTAAAGATACCAGCAAAGACAAGCAATTGCTGACCAATTTTACGAAGAACCAACACCTTATTATGTCTGAGACCTATAGCATACGAACATGGGAAAGGCCGGAACATTTGCAGGAAGAGGTTGTGGCGTCGCAGTTCTCCGGTTTAAAAAAAGCGATGTTTACCAGCCTTGTAACCGATGTGCTTCCTTTTCACTCCTATAACGATTATATTAACCTTAACGGCAAGGATTATCATAACCCGGTATCAAGGGGATACTTTCAGCATTATGAGTTTGACCTGGCTGATGAAATCATGCAGGGAAAGGATACGGTGTGGATACTTAGTTTCCGGCCCAAAAAGGGGGCAAATGAATTAAGAGGCACTGTTTATATTAATTCCAATAAGTACGCTATTGCTTATCTTATAGCAAAGTCGCACGACAGTGATCTGAAGCGAACTGTGGGGCTGGAACAGCAATATCAATACCTGAGTGTGCCGGGGAGTAATGATGGCAGGTGGTTTCCCTCTCAGTTGAATTACATTGTGAATATGGAACAGGGATCAGGCAAGCAATCCTATTCCTTGCTGATGAAAGGCACATCGAGTATTGATTCTGTGAAATGGCAGAAAGACCCGAAATTCCGCTTTGACAAGGTACATACTGTTAAGATATTGGCCCATGCAGATGAAATAGGTGATACAGGATGGATGCACCTGCGTCCGGTAGCGCTTGATAAGAAGGAATTGCGTACTTATCAATTTGACGATAGTATTATGACCTGGATTCATGGTGATAAGATCGTTTCTTACTTCTCCAAACTTCCGGAAGCGAAATTCCCGATAGGTATTTTTGATATTGATCTAAGGCGTATTTTCAGATTGAATGAGTATGAAAATATAAGATTGGGGCTGGGGCTACAGACGAATGAGAAAGTAATAAAGTGGTTATCACTTGGGGGCTGGTGTGGGTATGGTTTTAGTGACAAGGCATGGAAGTACGGTGTGTTTGCAGAGGCATATGCTGATCCTTATAAGGAATTTGTATTTAGAGTGGCTTATGATAATGATATTGTTGATCCGGGGCGGGTTTTACTGAATCGTGAACTGGACAAAACCGGCGTGAGTATGTTCCTGCTTAACAGGGTGGACTCTGTGGTTTCTTACAGTGCGTCTGTAAAAAAACGTTTTGGTTACTGGAGCGCCGAACTGGGCGGCAGACAAGAATATATTGCTGCCAAATACGGTTATTTGTTTGATTATAATGGTGCGCAGAATTCACGTTTTAAAGCAAAGGAGGTATCGCTGAACCTTCGTTATGCATATGCGGAACATACAGCTCCTGTTTTTGGCCACTACCAAAGTCTGGGAAGCAAATACCCTATTTGGTATGGAAGAATAACAAGCGGCAATATAGAAAGTAATGACGGCAACTATCAAAGCTCATATACACAGGCGCTAAGCGCAGTTGTATATCATAAGCATATTAACAGGATAGGTTTGGAAAATTTGGAACTGGAAGGGGGAAAAGTTTGGAGTGACAAAACATTACCGCTGAGCAAACTCTTTGCAGGCAATGGCTTTAGATATGAGAATGTGGCCTTCTATACTTTTGGAGGAATGATGACTTTCTTTCCTTATGACTACTACTCGGACCAGTTCATCAATTTTATCTTCCTCCACGATTTTGACTGGAAATTATATACTATTAAAACACCGGATCTTAAGTTCAGCTCAGCGCCGTCGATAAGCATTGGGTATAGTATGCTCTATGGAAGCCTGGCTAACAGTCAGGCGCAGATCGTAAATATATCTATAGCTGATAATGCTTATCATGAAGCAGGTCTGATGCTGAATAATATATTACGCATAAACGACCGCTTCTATTACTCGGGAGTGAATATTGGTTACTTTTATCATTTGGTCCCGGGATCTGACTTTGCTAAAAACGGGCATATTGTTATAGGCGCCGGAATTGAATTATAAGATATCTATCTTCATTTTGTCAAACTATTGTCATGGCAGCAAATACTATTGATGAGGTGCTAATTCAACTACAAGCCATCATTGACAAAAGCATAAAAGGGAATAGCAGGATAGGATATTTTGCTGCTTTGTATTATAAAGTTACCCTAAGGGTAAAA
>CAIYVS010000426.1 GCA_903929655.1 uncultured Bacteroidota bacterium
ATTATCACCAACGCGACCTGGAGAAGAATCCACAAGGGTATGACTGTCACTCCTCGACGGGAATTTCCTATCCTGATCAAATCTTTATCGGTTAGTCACTGCACTGCCATTCCCGGTTTCAATATTTAATTCTACAAATTTATCAGAAATATCCTTCCGATTATACTTAAATGCATTAGAAAGGAGATTATTTAAAATAATTCTTAAATACATCTCATCACTCCTGAATACTTCTTTTTCAGACAATTTGGTAATAAACTTCACATTATTCATCTTCCCGGTGATCTCATACATATCAGAAAGATCCTTTATAACATTGTTAAAATCAATATTAACAATATGAAGTTCCCCTCTCTTTAAATTATAATACTCATGCACACTTCGTATGAAATTGTCCAGTTTCAACACAGACTTTTCCATCATTCCAAGCATCTCTTTTATCTCATCTATATCATCTATGCTTTTAGACAAGTCGACGGCCCCTAGTATGCTTAGCAGGGGCCCACGCATGTCGTGTGTAACACTGTAAGCAAATTTATCCAGCTCATCATAGGCCTTCTGTAACTCATCATTTTTTGTGGAAAGCATGGAATTGGTAACATAAAACTTATTCGCCTCTTCTATTGCAGATATAATATCAACTTCTTTCCACGGTTTACGGATATATCTAAAAATATGCCCCCTGTTAATAGATTCTATCACAGCTTCTATATCTGCATAACCCGTAATCAGTACCCTCATTGGGTTTGGGTGCAAAATCCTCACTTGTTCAAAAAACTGTACCCCTGTTTGATTAGGCATTCTCTGATCACTCAGAATCACCCTCAGATCGGGATTTTGCTCTAGGATTGCTAAAGCCTGCGTGGTATCCGGTGCAATAAAAACATGATAATCCATCCTGAAGGACGCCTTAAAGCCCACCAGGTTATTGACCTCATCGTCAATATAAAGTATCTTTATCTTATCACTCTTTACCAATCAAAACAATTTACAAATATTTATGAATGTTTCACAGGCAATTATTTATTTTATCAGCTCTACGGAACTCCCAAACTACACAATTCTATTAAGCTAAAAAACTTTAACAGGGTATTGTTTAAATTTTTGTTTCTATCACTGGTTTCAGGGGTATTTCTATAATAAATTCAGTGCCTTCTCCCACTACTGAATTCACATTGATGCGCCCATTGTGTTTATTAATCGTATTATAGGCTATGGAAAGCCCTAATCCCGTACCCTCTCCCACATCTTTTGTAGTAAAAAAAGGTTCAAACAACTTCTTCTTTGTGTTTTCATCCATTCCCGTACCATTATCTGCTATTTTTATTATCAAATTATCCTCATCATTACTGGTTGTAATAGTGAGTTTACCACCGGGCTGCTCAGCAAACCTTTTATTGATGGCGTAGATCCCATTGGTGATCATGTTCAGAAACACCTGGTTTAGTTTGCCGGGATAACATTCCACAAGGGGAATTTGCCCATAATTCTTTACTATTTCTATGCGGTTGTTCAAAAGATTATTTACAATAACCAGGGTTGAATCAAGGCCTTCATTGATATCAGCTCTTTTCAGGTCGTCTTCATCAAGACGGGAAAAAATACGCAAACCTTTTACTATTTCCGCCGTTCTGGACGCACCTTCACTTATCCCGTTCAATAAATGATCAATCTCTGTCTTAAGATAATCGAAGTCTATATCCATTTTATAAGAGTCGATCTGTTTTTGTTTTTCAGAAACCGGCACATCAGAGAAAGTTACTTTCTCTATGGTCTCAACAACATCCAATAATATCTCCACATCTCTTTTTAACGGCTTCACATTGGAAGTAACGAAATTAATAGGGTTATTTATTTCATGGGCAATACCGGCAGTTAGCTGACCGAGCGATGCCATCTTTTCCTGCTCTACCAATTGTGATTCAGCTTCTTTCAATTCAACCAGAGCCTTATTCAAGCCATCATTCGAAGCTTTTAATTCCACAG
>CAIYVS010000427.1 GCA_903929655.1 uncultured Bacteroidota bacterium
AGACAGGTATTGGTAGGATTCAGACTTCTATAAATGTGCATACTTTCTCAGGTACATTTAATATACTAGCCGGAACTTTTGGCACCGCTGACCGCGCCTCAGTTTGGACAGGTATAACTGCAGACTTTAATATTTCTGCCGGTGCATTATTGGATGCTAATGGTCAAGCCATCACCGTTGGTTCTTTAAATGGTCCGGGCAATGTGAGTTCAAATTATACATATTATCCCGCCACAGTAATTACAGGTGCCGGGAATAAATCAGGATCTTTCTCCGGAATTATTAGTGACTCATTGAGATTGATGGTTAAAGGTGGAACTAATTCATTGAGTCTGGTAAAAACAGGAACAGGTACACAGACATTCACCGGTTCAAACACCTATACCGGAACAACAACTATTACATCGGGAGAAATAAGGCTGAATCCTACTGCTTCTACTTCCACTATGGCTTCGAAGGTCATTTTAAATGGCGGCAACCTAAGTACAGTAGGAATTGCAACGGGAACAACAATTACCAGCTCGTCCACATTAAGTTTAGCTGTAAGTTCAAATATTAATTTAGGATCGAATACGCATACCCTGAGTTTTGCCAATAGTAATGCAATAGGTTGGTCAGGGACAACGCTAACTATTAACGGTTGGACTGGCAATGTAGGAATAAGTGGATCAGCCGGAAAATTATATGTTGGTAATAACAATACTGGCCTCGTCGTTCCCGGACAACTGGCTAAAATTAATTTCACCGGATATTCGCCGGGAGCAAAAATTCTGTCGACAGGGGAAATTGTACCGATAACTCCCGTTGCTTTCTGGTTTAAAGCGGATGGAACAATTCCCTACAATGGTACTAGCTGGAATGATGAAACCACAAATACAAACAATGCTCAATATCTAGGTACAGGTACAGGTACAGCCACATACGCTGATAATACTATAAATTTTAACCCTTCGCTTACTTTTACAACTATGTGTCGTCAGATACAGATTACGAATCCTTCAATTGTACAATCATTCGTAATCGTCAACCGTCCTACCACCACATCAGGGCTTGCCGGATTAGTCGGGGAAACTACTGACAAAGGAATACGATTGGGTGGTGCCTATGATTGGGCTGGTTCTAATAACGCTGGGGACTGGGTGTATGGTGGTGGCACAAGCCTTATAAATGGGGTCAGCGGAAAATCATTTACTAACTGGCACATCGTCAATCAAACCGGTGTTGCAGCTTTAACTTCACAGTATTATCTGGGAGGTTATTTATCCGGCCGTCCATACTCCGGCAACATTGCCGAGATAATGGCATTTTCGGGAGCTGTTCCTAACCCTAACGCCTTGGAGTCGTACCTGGCGTTAAAATATGGCATTACCCTTGGTCACGATTATATTGCCGGATTGGGAGGCGCCACGGTTTTTCCTATTTCAGGTTACGGAAACGATATAGCTGGGTTGGGAAATGATGTCACGTACGGATTAAACCAGAAGGTGTCTACAAGCATTAATACAATTACTACAGGAACCGGATCGCAAGTCATTATGGCCTCTACCAACAATTTTACATTAAGTAATTTGGATGCATCCCGAACTTCGCTAACCAACGGGCAATACCTAATCTGGGGACATAATGGAGGAACTACTGCAACATGGAATGCAGCAGGAAGTCCTTCTTCTGATTTAATCGTTAACAGAACCTGGAAGATACAAAATACAAATTCAGTAGGTCCTGTATATTTTCAGATAGATTTAACTGGGTATCCGGCTCTACAGGCAATAACATGTACTTATGGGTTGATGATAAGTAATAGTACAAATTTCAACTCGGGCACCTCACTCTACAAGCTGACTAAAATTGGTAGTGGAAATTTATATGTTGCCTCAGGGGTTAGTTTTCCAACAGGTACCTCTTATTTTACAATCTGTGAACTCAATATCCCCACTACAGTCACCGGAATCGTTACAAACGCTTCTTGTCCTTTAGTCTCCGATGGAGCAATAACGCTTACTGCACCTTCTGATTATGCTGTTCAATTAAACCATGCAACAAATGATTATATTGATTTAGGAAGTAGTTTGCTAAACAACCTTACGGCATTTACACTTGAAGGTTGGATAAAATATAAGGCTTCAGATATTACAGCTGGTCGTATAGGTCTGTTTGGTCAAAATGATGCTGTCGAATTTGGAATTATGGATTCGAATAATATTAACTGCTGGACATGGTTCGGTGAAGTATATGTTCCAATTACAGCTATGGCTGGTGACAATACCTGGCATCATATAGCTGCGGTTGGAAATACAACAAGTATTTCCATATACCTTGATGGTATATTAAAAGGAAGCTCCTCAGTAGATATTACAACTTTTGTTACTTCTCCCGATCATGCATGTATAGG
>CAIYVS010000428.1 GCA_903929655.1 uncultured Bacteroidota bacterium
CGAATGGAGCAGTGACAGCAATAGGAACTTCATCATTAAATCTAGCAAGTCTTACTGCGACAAATAGTACACTGACATTCTCTGATTTCAGGTATTTATTTTCACTGATCAAAATAGATTCCTTTTGCTGTTCGATAACTTCGGGAGTAATTTCCTCGCTTATATTGGCAATCCCTTTTAGTCTTTTTTCAATCTCCTGAAATTCCTTCCGGTAATCCTGATAAGTTTCAATGTAATATTTCACCCTGCAAATGGAATATAAAATATCAGCATGAGATTTGGTTAGTGTTCTTCCGTTGTAATAACGACCAATATCATAAAGTGATAACCACGTAAAATATGACTTGATAAAATACATTGATATCTGCCTGGATTTAACATACTCCTTTTTGCGACACGTTGAAATTGTCATATCAACAGAAACGTGGTAATATTCCGAAACAATCTCAATTATTTTTTTACCTGTTAATCTCATAGCTTATGAAGTGAATATTTTTGCAACTCTCCATGCGGTTTTTATATCAATACGGTATTTCCATAAGTGCCATTTATCAATACCTCTATACCTCCAGTCCCTAAATACAAGTGAGAAAAATATTTTATAACGTTCCATTGATTTTAGATTATAAATCCTCAATTTCCTGAATGATTCTCTTTTTGTCGTGCCATGGACGCAAACCTAGTAGTTTTTTAATATACCCCAATAGTTGACCTGAATGAGCAAATTCCGGCATTTCAATTTCATCAGTCTCATTTATTTCTTTAACTGATATTTTGCGTTTTCTAAGTTCAATCAGCAAGTATTTTGTATCAACTTCATCCAAATGATCTTCAATTTCAACTTCAATCTGTGCCATAGCTTCATTTTTTAATTTATTATAATTTGCTTTTCATCTTCATCAAATCATCGTAGTTCACTCTCACCGGGCAGTGCGGGTTACTTAAATCTTCTTTGCTCCATCGGACAATTCCGTCAGCCATTGCCCTCTCAAGCCTTCCCCGTCCGATAATCTTGCTGGCTTTATTCTGGCTGATATATTTACCGTCGGGAACCAGGTTGTTTTTAATCCGCTTATAGAAATCAATTAGCGTTTTCTCCCGGTCGATAGTCAGGGCCTGAGTTACCGCGTCAGTGATTTCCTTACGGATAATATCGAGGTCAGAGGGGGACATTAGTCTATATGTATAAATACTGCTTTACGTTCACCTTCCTTCTTAACGGCCTTATAGTGCTTCCATAATTCAGGATCGTTTTTACACAGTTCTAGCATTTCTTCATAGGTTTTTGGCTGTTGGCTTACGAAATCCTTATCCTTTGAAGCCCATGTCGCGAGTCGCTTACCTATTTCAAATGTCTGCTGAAGTTCAAATTTTAACCGGGTTCCTGGTTTATTCATTTCGGTCCAGTAGTTGTAAAACCTCCGAAGCATATCTTTAGGGTATTTTGCAAGCCAGGGCTTACAGTCCTCATAAAACTTCTGTTTTTGATCTTTCAACATCTGATCAAGTTTTACCCGGTCAATGGCAATTTCTTCACAGGTCTTTTTATGCTTTCCGGTTTTTACTGATTCCATCTTTCTGTTATAAAATAGTCCGTTCTCTTCAATAAATTTGCTCTTCAGTTTTTCCCAACAATCAAAATCGCCATTCAGCACATCTTTAATATTCTGCAATGTCATTCGCCCTTTATCAGCCTGGTAGCATAATAAATCAACATAAGCTCCTTTTTCCCTGCGATTAAAGAAAGCAGTTCCGGCTATATATGCTTCATATTCAAAAGGAAAAGACTTTTTCATAATCGATTATAATCTTGCCATTTAACACTATTGAAAATTGCTTTATGGTTTACCCACCGTGAGAATCTTTCCTGTTCATGCGAAATGTTTTTCTTAGTAGAATATTCTATATAAGGCTGAGCAAAAGGATCCATATCCCATTTCTGTAAGAGCAGAACCCTCCTCATTGCAGAATCAATATCTTTTACTAAAACATTTACATAGTAGCCTTGAGGAGTGCAGCCATATTCTCTAAGATATCGCATTGCTTTTTTTACTGGTCTGATCATGTTGATAGTATCACAAGACAGCCTAACTGGCTTTAGCCACTTAACTCTTGATAATAATTTAGCAATAGGTCTATCAATTAATCTAGCGTCCAAACCCTGATTAAAATCTACTTTGATTTTTAATTTGATAATTTTCTCAATTTGCTGCAAACCAAACTCTGAAGCCAATACATTATTATCCATAAGTATTGCAGATTTTTTACCATCTAAAAATTCCTCTATATCTGCGTTCGGCCTTATCTTTCCCTCTTTCTCTGGTACTATACACCAAGAACATTTATTTGGACAACCCCTTGTTAAGAATCCGTATGCTGATTGTAAATTAGGGTAGATAGAATAATCAGGACAAGTATGCTCTATAAGATCAGAAAGAACATCTCCATTAAATCCCGTGCCTCCTTTTATTATTAAATCTGCGTGTATATGAAATCCATTATTAGGAGTATATGTGAATACCTTACTTTGATATACAATATCATAGTCCGTAAAATGATTTACAAACTCAACTAAATCACCCATCATTTTGTGGTGATTTGAAATCTTCATTAAAGCGAGATTTGGATAATTATGACCATCAATATCAAGTAAACCTATTTTCATTTATCAAAATATTTATTCATTGACTTACCAGATAACCACCAATCCATTGCAATTTGAGAATCGTATTTTGTTAGATCTGAAATTTTCCATTGTCGGTTTTTATTCATCCCCCTTTGAATTGCGTTTTTAATTGCAATATAAATTTTGGGATATAAGGAAAACTCTAATTCTCTTTGTCCTTTTCTACTTACCTGTGGACAACCAACGCAACCAAGCCTTTTTAATCCTAAACCATAAGCGGGAGCCAATTTTATATTATTCTTTTCTATATAATTCCAAATATCTTCATCAGTCCAATCATATAAAGGATAAATATGTTTCGCACCTTTCATTGACTTGCGCATATCACATCCTATATAATCCCTGCCTTGTCTGTTTTTGCTTTCACAACTTCTAATTCCTTCAAAAGTAGCCCTACCAATTCCAGCATATTCTTTTAATCGTTCACAACAGTATCTATTCATTCTAGTTGGTAGTCCTTTCTTTTCAACCAATTCATAGAAAGTTAATTTGGGTTGTAATATCTGTGTGTGTGGATAATATTTTCTTATATGTCCAATAGTGCCGGGTGGGTCTATTGTAGTATTCATGTATAATGAATAATATTTAATACCTGATTCTTGGAGTAAGTAATCTAATACGGCACTATCTTTACCACCACTATTCCCAGCATATATTTTCATCCCAAAAAAGGCATCTGAAACAGATTTAATAAATTTCAATGTTTTTTCTTCTAAATTCATCACTTCAATATTTAACACAGTTACCCTTTTAACCCTTGCAGACTATTCTTTTTCACTTCAAAATCTTAAAGATTCTTAGTTAAAAGCTGTCAAAAACTGCAATTTGCTCCCTAACTCTATCTTTCAAGAGTACCGATTAGCTATTCTATATCATTACGGTTTTTAGCATCAGCCATAATCTTTCGATCTGCAAGTCCTGTGATGATAGTTGAATCATTGCACAGACATTTTTTAAAGCTGGCAGTTTGTTGACCTCCTCTTTGGATTAGCCTCGATACAATCAGGCATGGGAAAAGATATGTGAGAAACCCTATAAAATGGGAAACCTCCGGTAAAAGAAAAACCACATCGGAAAAGCTGTGACCCCGTTCCTTTGTGGTATCTTTTGCCCGGAGGCAATATCTTGAATCAATTTTAGATGACCTTTTCATTGGGATCACAGTTTTAAATACACTTCAAAATTACACTATATATTTCAATATGCAACTATTTTACTGATTTATTTCACTATTTTAAGCAAATTTTTTTATTTCAGTTGCCAGCAATACGATAATATTCTGTATTCCCCAGGTCTCTGAACAAAGGACCTTCCTTCTTTGCCGTCAAGTCGGGACAAATACCCCATTGCTGTTAAATCAGATATGGCCCTTCTGATACTCGTTATCGGCTGGTTATTCACCCCAAGTGCTTTCCATACCTCAAAAGGACTATAATTCTCATAAGAGTGACTTTGGAAAAATGAGAGTACTTTCCGGTTCTGTCCTCCTGCTCTAAGCTGGCGTTGTTTCAATTCTTCACCCTGAAGCTCCGTTGTGTTGTGGAATTTATCCAGGTGATCAGTTGTGGTTAATTGGTCGAAAAGTGTTTCCATGATTATAGTTATTTTATTAAAACAAGTTTAGCTCCTGGTTCAATAAAAATTAATTACTCCTGTTAGCTTTTTTAAGATATCAGAGTATTTTATTCTCTCTATTAAGACGATTTTTTCTTTAGGATAATAAAGGGACATCCTTTTCAGTTTAGTCTTACTTTGCGGATTCATATATCCCTTAACCTCATGCCATTCATACCCGCCTTCTGGCAATTCTACCTTAAAGTCAGGAGTATAACTTCTGGATCCTCTTCGGATTGATTCAAAGTAAAATATACGAGGTTCATAGCACCATGATTTTACCTGATTAACTTTTATTAAAAAATCCAGGTAGAGAGCATAATTGGCCTCCCATTTGCTTCTGAAAAAAATATCTTTCCCGTTTATATTGTATGTTCCACGCTTATACTTGGTATATTGATTGACTTTCGAGTTTGCAGGCATGATGCCAAATAGTTTATCAGATATTTTATTTTTATGTTCATCTGTCATCGGCTTTCTGCTTCGTGAGTTTAGGGTTCTAAGTTTATTTTTTATTTCTTCTGTCGCCATTGCCTCTGCAATTCTTTGGTTCCAGTTCATTGATTTGCTGGGATGGTTTTTTAAATAACCAGAATTTTTACATGCCACACTACAAAATGTTTCCTCCCGGTGTAACATGCGAACCTTTAATGTTTCTATTGGCTTACCGCAGTTATCACAATTTTTAATTATTCGCTTATCTAAAAACTGTCCTTTTGCCTTACATTCATTCGAACAAAACCGTATTATTATTCTGTATTTTAAATCTCCTGGAGTAACTTCAAATTCCTTTTTACAATATTCACAAACAATTATTATCCTTCTTTCCCGTGTTTTTGCAGTACCGGCATTTGCGCATTTATGAGAACAATAAACAACATGCTTATGCCTTCCGGTTTCAAATTCTTTATTGCAATATTTGCAGGTTTTAATCATTGGTTAAAAGTCTGTTTTTCAACCTTATATTTATTATAGCGTTTTTCAAA
This sequence comes from uncultured Bacteroidota bacterium, assembly GCA_903929655.1. GTDB lineage: Bacteria > Bacteroidota > Bacteroidia > Chitinophagales > Chitinophagaceae > JABDGU01. The sequence continues at coordinate 5,287 of CAIYVS010000428.1, forward strand.
CATTACCGTTTCTTCTTATTGAATGAATTGTACCGGCGGTTCTCGCGATCATACCCCTTAAATGTTCCTCTCCGGTGAAATGAACCATGCTGATGCAAATGTCTTTCACCACCGCCAGACATTGGGGCACCGTGGCCGCCTATAACCATTGCGTTAAATCCGGCACTTAACATGAGAATTGCAGTCATTAAGAATGACTTTTTTGAAAGGTTGTTAGTTTTCATTTTGTCAGGTAATATGCTTGTTTAAAAATTTCATTTACATTCAATCTCTTATTTATGATCCCCTTGCTTTTAAGAGTATTTATTTCAAGTTTATTAAGCACGATCAACGAGTAATCACCCCAGGGCAAAACAAAATGACGCTTCCCGCCTGCGACCTTATTCACCTTACTCATTTTTGCTCTTTTATCAGCATATTTTTTGGCAAACCACCAATGACCATAACCAGCGAATATCCTGAGCTCTGATTTTGATGTCAGATAAACAAAACAGAGGTTTTTGAACCATAACCAGATCATCTGCCATTGTCCTTTTATCCACTGCCATGTGAGGCGCATTTTGTTTTTAAGAGTTGTTAATTTCATTTAGACTTATTTTTAAGATCAATTTCAGCCTGTAAAACCTCAAGATTATCAAAGATGTATTGTTTCACATCTCCGCTACATTTATCATTATCATAAAGCCAGATCAGGTAATCCGGTGGTACATTTGCCATTTTAGTACCCTTGTTTTTGCCATAAGGCATTAAACTATTATCTTCCATATTAAGCTGCTTTATTATTTTTATTGATTAGTGACTGCATTTCTGCCTGATGCTGTTTCCAGTTAATGTCCGGCTCTGATATTACAGTATTCAAATACATTGCACAGTGATACCGGATATTTGAGACATAAGCCTGATGATCAATTGTTAGAAATTCCCGCTTTGAAACCGGGATAGTTAAGAGCTCGCCGGTTTCTCTGTTAAGTACAGTTTTTGATGCAAATAGGGCCTTCCAAAACAAATCAACATCATCAACATCAACCACGTCATAACCTGCGTCAATCAGTGCCGGGAGTGATTCTTTATATACACCATTATAAAGCCATTGGAACTGTTTATGTGAGGCCTTCTTATATTCCTTCTGGACAGTTGTAATATATCTCCCCGGCGGCAATAGATTGAGCTGTACCCTGAAATCATGGCCGTTCTCAAGACGAAATGGCTTGTCTTGCTCTTTAATTCCGGTGTATTCAAGGCGTTTCATTTATGCTCTTTTCTTATAGTTTTGATCAGATTGATATTTAATTTTTTTACATTCTTCACAACGACAACCCCTTTTATTATAAGCACTTAGGCTGGGGTGTTTTATCCTTTTACTTGCCGATTTTCTCATTTTTGCAAGTGTTTCTTCCGAATGATGCTTGCCCTTATTCCATTGATTACCGATTAGTCCAATGATCTTTTCCATATATTTAGAATGGCCACTTATTGAAGTCGACAATGAGTCCCTGTTTAGCAATATGGACATTTTTGCCTGTCAGTTCTTGAATTTTATTTTGAAATTGTTTCTCGTTACTATTTGATTCCGAAAGGTGAAGGAGTATAATATTATTCACACCGCTCAGATCATTGGCTTTCAGAAAATCAATTGTGGTTTGTAGTTCCATGTGTGATTGAATTACCCGGTTACGGACATACATATTTGCTGTACCATTGAGTAACTTCTGATCAATGATTTTCTCATCGTAATTGCATTCAATGAGGATATTGTTTAATCCGGGGAATTTAAAAGGACAATACCACGTATCAGTGATGAAGCAAGTCAAACCGCATTCAGGATGATCAATAAGATATCCATAGTTCATAACATCATGCCTGAGCTCAAACGGCTTAATTCTGAATGATCCTATCTGATAAGTTAGTTTGGTTGTCAGGACATTAACATTGTGATATAATGCAGAATTAAAGCGACTTTGCCATGTCTCTAAATTCATGTAGCAGTTAATTCCGGCTTTCTGGTAGTCGACAATATATCCGGAGTGATCGGCATGTCCGTGCGATACAATACAGCCGATAATCTTTGAAAGGTCAAAATCAAGGGCCTTTTTGACTTCCAATAGTTTAACCCCGGCCTCAATTATCAGACTTTCGCCTGTTGAGGACCGGAGTATATAACCATTTCCTGAAGAGGAGGACCCGAGGGTTATAAAGTTCATAGATTTCCTTCTATGTTTGTTTCTTTGATAGAAATTACCATATCCGTAACCTGTTCAATCATTTCCTTATCTTTTTCAATAAGTACTTTGTCTGCAATATCATACACTCTGAGAACCTTAAAACCGGAATGATCATCGTGCTCTGCACATAATGCTAATGCTTTCATCAGAATCCCGGTTTGCTTGTTTTCCCAAGATCAGTTAAGTTCCCGGCCTGTTCCGTCTCAGCCATTTCCGGCTCATGCCTCTGTTCGGCCTTAACCTCCTTTTTCTCCTCCACAATCTGAGTGGGAATATCCATTGTTATCTCTTCTTTATTGGCATTGTCATTGATAACCTGTTTTGAGGCTGCAGACCTTTCATCCCGGTCATCATCATCAAATAATGAACTATCATCAGATGAAGAAATAAACAGTTTGCAGGCCCGGCTTATCACAGTTTTCTTTGCCATTTCTCCCGCAAAGTTCTTATGAGCCGGAGAATTGCCTTTCATTGGTCCCTGCATCCATGACTGGCGGATCTGTGCCATAGTCATTATCTCAACATAAGGCGGTTGGTTCCCGTTGAATATAAGGGTAGCATAGGCCCCGATGATTTTATTATCGTCGATGTTCTTGAGGCTTTGTTCGTGCTTTATTATTTTCCGGTATCCGTTAGTCTCAATGGCATATTCAAATACATCATCTTCGTAGATCACCATGCCGACGGCTTCCTTAACATTGGCATATCTCTTTGCCAGTGTGATAGTGCCGTGATATTCCCGCTGCAGTGTGAGTTTGTCACCATAAACCAGGAAGTCGCACTGTTTTTTAACCGGATTAAGTCCCTGGAGCACCATGTTAAGCAGTGCATTAGCAATACTGTCTTTAGTGCAGACAGACAGTGCGGCATTGTTGTTTTTATCTTTTGTCTCAACCAGGATCAGCCAGGCTGACTTTAGTGCATTTTCCGGGGAATAGTCATCCGGTAGTTTAATGTCACGGTTTGCCGTGAAGACCTTGACTTTATTTAATACAAGATCCGCAAGGGTTTTCTCCTGTTGGACTGCAGGAGTGGTCTGTTTTTCCGTGCCGGTTTTAGCGGCTTCATTCTGTTTTGTCATAATTTGGGTTTTTTGATTTGGTAATATAAATTTATGCTTATTTACTGATTTATGCAAGTATGATACTTCTTATTTGCAATACGATGGGCAAATTTTTTTAGTTACCAATTATCATATTCTCTATCATAAGCCTCTTGTGCAGCATCTTTGGCAGCACGGTCATAATCCCTTTCAAGTTCTCTTATTTCACGGCTTTTTTCCAATAACAATGACAAGCAAGTTTAGATGGTTGCTTTCATGTACTTACGAAAGGAAAAGTTTTATATTGAAATGATCTGTTTTTGAGGCCAAAATGATTCATGATGTATTGGCCAGCGTAAA
>CAIYVS010000429.1 GCA_903929655.1 uncultured Bacteroidota bacterium
AAAATCGGAATCTGGAAAAGAAGAAGGATCTAGTTTACTAGGATCATGCTATGGATGGTATACCGACGACAGTACTTCTGGTGACAATGTTATTTTGCCGTTTGATACAGCTCCTGATGATATGCGAAATGAAATATCGTTCGAAATTGAACTGGTGCTGGATTGTGATAATCGAAAAATAGGCTATTTGAATCAAAAGACGAAAAATAGACGAGAAATGAATATTGATATTCATGGTATCGTCTTAGTTGATCGTAACTACGCCAACGAAGTGGCAAGTCGACCAATCGATACAACAGGCATATTCACAGAAATTGTTTGTGACTTTGATAATCCCGATGAGCTGCAACGCGCAATCCAACCCTATACAGACAGACTTTTAGTAGTGACGTGTCGTTTTGAAAGTGCGATTCCTTCTTTTCGCAAAGTTATTCCTTTCTTACCGTACATCAATCACCCATCAGAATCAGCGCTCCTTTGGTCTAGTGACAAATCATTAATGCGCAATAGACTTAGTAATTACGACAGCCCTGAAAAATGTGCTCAGCTCACCGGTAGCGGATGTTGTTACTGCAATTATTCCAGGAGAGCTGGATAACAACGCTAAAAGCCAATTGCTCACTGTACTGAACAAGGCAATAGATGTGCTGACTATTGCTGAAGACTGTAAGCAATACAACAACCTGAACGATAAACTGAAGTGTTTTGCACAGGAAGTAAATAAAAGAGATCCGCAATTGCAGGATGCTCTTTTACAAAAACTGGCCAGTCTTGTATCGGGCCAGTTGGATGGTAACCGCCTGCAGCAATACCTGTATGATCTGTATACACAGGCCAAATACAGTATAGGCAAATAAGTTTTCCCTTCTGAGATGGCCATTCGGCAATCATCATTCTTATTCACAAAAATTATAAACAAAAAAAGAGAACAATATGGCCCTTATAAATCGAGGGAATGATCTTGCTGGTTCTGCATCACTTGCCCAACTGGCTTTGCAAACAGCACTGAGCCAGTTGGGAGTGAGTGAGCACCCGGTGGGGAGCAACAGCGGCCCAATGGTAAATGAGTACCTGAAATCTGTGGGCCTGAATCCGGGCTACGCATGGTGCCAGGCTTTTGTACACTGGTGTTACGAACAGGCTGCAGAACAAGCCAGGGAAAACAATCCTGTAATAAAGACAGCGGGTGTGCAGGATTGCTGGAACAGAACTGCGGTACAGTTTAAGATAACAAAGGAGGAGGCATTGAAATCTCCGGAGTTGCTAAAACCGGGCTACCAGTTCATACTAAGTTTTGGCAAGGGTGCCGGACATACGGGTATGGTAGAAAGCATGGATGGACAAACCATACATACTATTGAAGGCAACAGCAATACAAACGGAAGCAGGGAAGGATATGAAGTGGTTCGTCACAAAAGGAATCTTACAGACCCTTTTTTACTTGGCTTCATTAAATATTAAAACTAAAAAACCAATAAGATCATGAACAGCAATGAAAAATATTATTTCGACAATTACCCGGATACAGACATTTTTTATTTCACATCAGACGGCTATGCTTTTTTTAACGAACATGATGCTAACAATCATGCAGGAAAGCTGGAAGATGATGAGGTAAGAACGATAGACAGAGGCACTAGTTGGCGACATCGGCGACTGAGTACTCTCCGATTTCAAGGAGCTCCTTGGTAAAGATGAGGGTATTGGGGGATATCCTGAGCATGACTGGTTTTCCCTTGACCCCTTCGATGAATTTTTAAATTTGTT
>CAIYVS010000430.1 GCA_903929655.1 uncultured Bacteroidota bacterium
ATTGGTAAAAACGGGCAGGCGCCTGAAATAGAATCAAGAAAAGATATGGAGCTGAGTAATAAAAGGCCTGTAACTAATATCGTAATTGACCGCGAATACAAAAGACATTTTTCCAGGCGATAAAGTGCGGCATCGTTTGTTGCTTGCTGTCTATAAATAAGCTGGCTCAATTTGTTTGAACAAGCTTATTTATTAGTTGTCTATTTGTGTTCAATAACTGCATCGCTGATCACTTCTTCCAGTTTTTTCAATTCTTTGGGTACATACTCCTCCACAAATTTCCAGCAAGTTTCGTTGTTTTTGGGATCGGTACGTATTTTCATAGTAAAGCTATTTATATATTCTTCACCTCTCATAAGGTTTACAGCTAAAAATGATTCTTCGCTTTTTAGCCCGCAAAGGTTCACATATACCTGTGTATCTATACCATTTATTTTCATGGTAAAGGAATACAGGGATTCCGGCAAGTCAAACGATTCTTCGTCTATATCATCTTCAAGCTCCATCGGCTAAAGGTATGTTTATTATTAGTGATCAATACTTTGCAGGTACAGGTCTTCGACTTTTTTACGTGCCCAGGGCGTTTTACGGAGAAATTTTAAGCTGGAACTGATGCTGGGGTTCTCATTAAAACAATTAATGCGGATAATTATCCCCAGTTCTTCCCAGCCATAAAGGTCGAGGAGATGATGTAATATCATTTCAAGGGTTTTACCATGCAATGGATTATTGGCCTGATCTTCTTTCATTGAGTGCAAAAATAATGAATACAGCAGAAGCTGAGTATAATATATGGGTGGAATCATATGACATTATAATTGCAATTAAATTAAAATAAGGCTCATCAGAGGCTGACGAGTATCAGCAAGCCCCTTTTTGCAAATCCCCCTTATTCTGTTAAATTGCGGGCTAATTTTTCATTTTATTTTTCAATATGAGCTTATTTTCTAAACAGAACCAGGAGTTTACAGGCCGCCACATAGGCCCTAATGCAGAAGATACATCAAAAATGCTACAGACCATTGGCGTGGGCAGCATGGAAGAACTGATTGGAAATACAGTGCCTAAGTCGATCAGGATGAATCACAGGTTGAATTTGCCGGAAGCAGTGAGCGAGGCCGAATACCTGTACGAACTGAAAGAAACAAGCCTGAAAAATAAAGTGTATAAAACCTATATAGGCCAGGGGTATTATGACACTCATACACCGAGTGTGATATTGCGTAATATTTTTGAAAACCCGGGATGGTATACGCAGTATACTCCTTACCAGGCCGAAATATCACAAGGTCGTTTGGAAAGCTTGCTCAATTTCCAGACAATGGTATGCGACCTTACTGCATTACCTATAGCTAATGCTTCTTTGCTGGATGAAGCTACAGCAGCTGCGGAAGCAATGGCTATGTTCTTCCACATGCTGAATAAAGACAGCGATAATGCTACACGCACCAAGCTGTTTGTAGATAATGATGTTTTTCCGCAAACAGTTGATGTTGTTATAACACGCGCAGTCCCTTTGAATATAGATGTGATAAGAGGAGATTACAGAACTGCGGAAATGGATAATTCTTATTTCGGGGCTATTGTTCAATATCCTAATGATAAGGGCAGTATAGAGGATTACCGTGGTTTTACAGAAAAGGTTCACGCGCTTGGCGCATATGTGGCCATGGCTACAGACTTGCTGGCTCTTACATTACTTACACCTCCGGGAGAATTAGGCGCTGATGTTGCTTTTGGATGTGCGCAACGTTTTGGTGTGCCCATGGGTTTTGGTGGCCCACATGCTGCATTCTTTGCTTGTACAGAAGATTTCAAACGTCACATACCGGGGCGCATCATAGGTATCAGTATTGATGCCAATGGCAACCGTGCTTTGCGTATGGCTTTGCAAACACGTGAGCAACACATTAAACGTGAAAAAGCAACTTCAAATATTTGTACTGCACAGGCATTGCTTGCCAATATGGCTGCTATGTATGCGGTATATCATGGAGCCGATGGGCTGAAAAATATTGCAAAACGTGTAGCATTGCTTGCACAGGCGCTGGCAGAAGGCTTACAGAAACTGGATGGAGGAATAAAAGTACTTAATGATAGTTTCTTTGATACATTATACATATCCATTCCTGACAGTAGTGTGGTTCGTGCGCAGGCTGAACAAGCGGAGATCAATTTCCGCTATTTTGATAACAAGCATCTGAGTATTGCGCTTGATGAAACAACTACTATCGGGGATATGCAAACAATATTAGGCGCATTCCGCAAAGCTCTGAATGGTAAAGAGGCAAAAGTGAATGTAAGCGGCGATACGCTGAACCATATTCCTTCGTCATTGGTGCGTACCAGCCCGGTGCTAGCACAGCAAGTGTTTAATATCCATCACAGCGAAACGCAGATGATGCGTTATATAAAAATGCTGGAAAATAAAGACCTGAGCCTGAATACCAGTATGATATCTTTAGGTTCCTGCACCATGAAGCTGAATGCTGCAACAGAAATGATGCCGCTGAGCTGGGCGCACTGGAGCAAAATGCATCCTTTTGCACCTAAAGATCAAACTGCGGGTTACCAGCAGATTGCCAGTGAGCTGAGTCAATATCTTTGTGAAATAACTGCATTTGACGCCTGCAGCCTGCAACCTAATAGTGGTGCCCAGGGAGAATATACAGGATTGCTCACTATTCGTGCTTATCACGAAAGCAGGGGCGAGGGGCATCGTAATGTTATCCTGATACCTATTTCTGCACATGGTACTAACCCCGCATCGGCAGTAATGGTAGGATATAAAGTAGTAGTTGTAAAAGCATTGGAGAACGGATATGTAGATGTAGCAGACCTGAAAGCAAAAGCCGAGCAACATGCGGCGAACCTTGCAGGTATTATGATCACTTATCCTTCTACCTATGGTATCTATGAAGAATCTATAAAAGACATTACGGAGATCGTGCATAGTTTTGGCGGACAGGTTTATATGGACGGTGCCAATATGAATGCCCAGGTGGGTCTTACAGCGCCCGGCCTTATAGGTGCTGACGTTTGCCACCTGAACCTGCATAAAACATTTGCAATACCACATGGTGGTGGTGGCCCCGGCATGGGCCCTATCTGTGTTAAAAAACACTTGGCCCCCTTCCTGCCTTCGCATGTTACGGAAAGCAATGGCAAGCCTGCACATGCAGTAAGCGCTACTCCTTATGGTTCTGCAAGTATATTGTTGATATCCTATGCCTACATTCGCATGTTGGGTCCTGATGGTGTGCGTGCGGCAACAGAATATGCTATTCTGAATGCGAATTATATGCGTGCCCGTTTGAAAGCTGAATTTGATATTCTGTATACTGGTAGCGGTGGAACCTGTGCCCATGAGTTCATTGTGGATTTGCGTCCATTTAAAAAGAACGCTGAAGTAGAAGCCAGCGATGTTGCAAAACGCCTGATAGATTATGGTTTTCATGCGCCCACAATGAGTTTCCCGGTGGCAGGTACTATTATGATAGAGCCAACTGAAAGTGAAGACAAAGGAGAATTAGACCGTTTCTGCGATGCACTCTTAGGTATCAGAGATGAAATTCAACAGGTAGAAGATGGGAAATTGGATAAACATGATAATCCATTAAAGAATGCACCACATACGCAGTTTGTAGTAACAGCTGATGAATGGAATCATAAGTACACACGTCAGCAGGCAGCTTATCCACTGGCTTATGTTAAGCACAATAAATTCTGGCCAAGTGTGGCGCGCGTGAACGACACTTATGGCGACCGTAACCTGGTTTGCATTTGCGAACCTACGGAGGCATATGCCGAAGCATAAAGAAAATCCCAGACTCTCTTCACATGAGAGGAGGTGTTGATATAAAATAGAAAAGTCCGACAGGTAAAGCATGTCGGACTTTTCTATTTTAATAAATTGTTGTTAGCTATACTATAATATGTTTAGCGGCTTTGTATAAGAAGCACCATTATTATTAGTCAAACGCAGATAGTAAAGGCCCCGACTTGTTCCTATTGGTATTTGAATTTGAGCTTTCCCGGTATTTGCAGCGAATGAACCTCTGCAAATAACTTGTCCAAGCATATTTACCAACTGGTATGAACTTGCATCATTCATGCCCTGTAAGTCTACAAATAAAGTATTAGTGCTAAGTGGGTTAGGGTATACCAGAATATCGTTGTTGCCGGCAATATTCTGAACAGATGTAGTAGTATCCGGATTCAGGCGCTGCATATGCACAACTGTTTTATTTACATTGGTATGGTCGTAATTGCTGTTCACAAAAAATACATCAACCAGTGGCGTTACCTCATTGGGGCGTATGTATCTATATTCATAAGAAGTAGTAATAGCTCCCTGCGCAAGGCCGAAATTGCTCATTAATGTCGGATTTGCAGGAGACCCTGCAACAAAAAAACTGTCCATTTGCTGGTAATTTACTTTTACCTGTAACACGTTTATCGAGTCTGAGGGATTGCCATTTGTCATCTTTACTTTCATTTTGCCCCAGCCTATTACGGTATCATATTCAGTGACAATGGATATATAGATGCCTTGTGCATAATTGTATAAGGATGCATAACTAACAGTAAAATTAACATCTGAAGTATAAGATGAAGACCATGTGCTGCCATAGGTAGCAGGGAACTGAACTTTGACGCAAGGTGAGGTATAAACGTCCGTTTGCGGAGGAAATACCAGGCTATCAGTACCATAAGCACCGGGTATTTGTGCAATACTATAAGCCTTCCCATCAATAGTCTCACCATACTGTAAGAAACTGCTATTGGTAATATTAAAATATGGACGGGAATTGAAATAATAGGGTGCTGTCCCGGATATGTAATGATGCATGTAATCTGCATAGAGATAACCGAAAGGTCCTGCATTGTGCATGACATATGGTGTGTCAATGACCGTATATGTTATTGCAGAAAGATCGGTATAGATATTGGCACCGGTAGCTAATACGGGCAGGCTGCCATTGGCGATACTTACACTATCAATAGTGCCAGCAAAAACAGCAGTATAACTGCCGGAATCGATCGTTATTTGTGCGTACAAAGGGGCCTGGCATAAAACAGCACAAAGCAGCGGGAGTAAGATTTTTTTCATAACAACATGTTTTTTGTAGAGACAGATTAAAAATAATAAAATAAAAAATGCAATCACAGCATTTCTTATTGGTATTATGACAAAAAATATGCCAACAATGGGTTTTAGGTATTAATTGACTTAAAAAAAACAAACCGCCCCGAAAACGAGGACAGTTTGTTATATTAAACCCTGAGCTTTTTTATGGCATCACTGCCCGATATTATTTGTATGATTTGGTTAGCCACGGACATTACAAACCTACACCGGAATTGCGCCCGGACTTATTAATGAGTATTTAACAATGCTTAAAACATACTTAAAACGCATAATCGGCTTAACATAAGAACATTTTTGTACGAAATTTGAAATAATGCGCAAATGGCTCTTATACCTTCTTATGGTAACAATCAGCACTTTATTGGTTATGTTGATTGTTATCCAAGTCATCTGGCTGCGCAGTGCGGCCGCGGCAGAGAAGCGTGAGAAACAGATGCATGTGACCAGGGCGCTGGAGAAAACCGACCAGGAATTAAAGGATTATTTTTATTGCTTTGAGGCTCATAGTAAACTATATATGAATCCGGGTGAAGGATTTTATATGGTGCATCAGAAATGGGACTCCGGCGGTTTTTCTGGGCCGTTTGATACGGTCAATATGTATATTGATGAATCTGATTTTGGCCCCGGTCGAACAGGTGTTGTCAAAAAAAGAACGGCTCATTATAAATTTCCTACCAGTATTGAAATCAATTTACGTTTTAAAAGGGAGTTTGGCGACAGTACAGATTTTTATAAAGAGCAGAAATCTTTTTATGAAAAAACAGAATCGGCCAACATCCATGATCTTACTATTGACAGCAGAGCTATAACTGCTATGTTTGATATGAATTATGCGGATTCTGTAATACGTAAATGCCTTGAGAATGAAAAAATAAAGGGCAGTTTTGGATTTGGCTTCCTGGCAGGAAAAGAAAATGAGATTGAATATGCGAGAAGAGTGAGTGATAGTGGAGGCTTACTCAGTTCTCCCTATTATGTTCACCTGTTTACAGATAATAAATTTATTAAACCTTACAGTTTAGCATTGGTATTTACGGATACTCCGGGCATATATAAAGTCAACTCCTGGTTGCTTATATCAGTTGTGATAGTATTGTTACTTACCTTCTCTTTTTATGCTTTTGTTCGTCTTTATATAAGGCAAACAAAGCTCTCAGAAATGAAATCGGATTTTATCAATAATCTTACACACGAATTTAATACCCCGATGGCCAATATATCGCTGGCCATTGAGACTTTGAATGAAAGCGGACAGGTAAGCAGTCCTAAAGTGAATACGATACTCAATATCATATCTTCAGAATCGGAAAGGTTGAGGGATAATATTGAACGTGCACTACAGGTGGCAACAATGGAAAAAGGAAATCTGCACCTGCATAAAGATGATTTTGATATAGTGTCTACTATCAATACTGTTATAGCTGCTTACCAGTTGCAATGTGAACAATTAGGCGGAAGCATTTCATTTTCTCACCCCGAAAGGGTGATGGTTTATGGAGATGAAACTCATATTTTGAATTGTGTTTTTAACTTGCTGGACAATGCTATAAAATACAGAAGGCTTGCGCCGCTGATAGTAATAACACTGGAAGAGAAAAATGACTGGATCATAATTGCGGTGGCTGACAATGGAAAAGGTATGAGCCATGAAACCCTCAGGCATATTTTCGAAAAATTCTACAGGGCACATGAAGGTGATACACACGATAATAAAGGTTTTGGCTTAGGATTAGCGTATGTGCAAGGGATTATTGAAGCTCATCATGGTAAGATAGAGGTAACAAGCAAAAAAGACATTGGAAGCAAGTTTATAGTTCATTTACCTAAAACAAAATAGATTCATTTATGGATAATGAAATTAAAGGCTTGGTGCAAATACTATTAGTTGAGGATGATATAAACCTCGGCTATTTGCTGCAGGAAAATTTAACTGCAAAAGGTTTCCTGGTAGCTGTGGCCCGGTCTGGAAGGCTTGGGTTGGAACTTGCCGCCAGAACTGATTTTGATATGTGTTTATTGGATGTTATGCTACCAGAGCTGGATGGATTTACATTGGCCCAAATGCTGCGGCAACAGCATCCGTCACTACCTATTATTTTTCTCACGGCGCGTGTGCAGGAAAAAGATAAACTGCATGGTTTTGAAATAGGGGCAGATGATTATGTAACCAAACCGTTTAGCTTTAAAGAATTGCATTGCCGTATTTTGGCAATATTGAGAAGGGTGAATTTTATTGCTCCGGGCCATGAGGAAAATGAAAACCTGTCTATTGGCTCACTTATACTATATCCTTCCCAGAGAATGCTGTCGGTAAATGGCCTGCAGCGCAAGCTAAGCCAAAGGGAATCGGGTTTGTTGCACATGCTGCTGCAACATAACGGGAGGTATGTGAACCGGAGTGAAATACTGAAAAAAGTATGGGGCAATGATGATTATTTTACTGCTAAAAGCATGGACGTGTACATTACCCGTATCCGTAAACTTATAAAAGATGATCCTACACTTGAAGTAGAGAATTTGTATGGTACCGGTTACCGTATCAGGCAGATGCATTAAAATATAAGCGCCCTGCAAGGCATTCATCCCTTTTTTAATTCTTTTTCAATGGCATCGCTTACTGCCAATATAAGTGCATAGGGTAGTTTCTGTGTTTCGCCTGCTGCCAGGTCATATCTGCCCAAGGCAGACCATGTCATGAAAAAGCGGGGATAACCTTTTATGTTCACTTCATAATACTTACCGTTCTTTCTCAGCTCCGGTATTACTGCGGCTATCAATGTTTTTCTCTCAAATAAAATCTGTGTTGTGAAATTCTCCGCCATGAGGTAAAGATATTTACTAAGAAACTTTTAGTAAAATTTCATTTTATTTATAATTTTAAGTTTATTCATAGTATCCTATATGTGTGAAATAATATTTATATGAAACCCTTGTTTATTTTCTTATTCTGCTTTTGTTGTTTCACTTCTTTTTCCCAAACCACAAATGAAATAAGTGATCCTGTTAATATCCCCGACGTTGGTTGGAATAAGGTGGTCATGATAAGGAATGGCAATACCTTATTGTTTCATTTTGAACTGCGTAAGCAAATATTAATAAAGGTATTTGATAAGGGCAGAAAGGAAATTGCAAGCCTTTCTTATTCTACAAGAAAAATAAATGTTAACATGCTGGATGAGTCATTTATACGTGGAGTATATGATATAAATGGAGAAGCAGTTGTATTTATTGAACAAGATGTAGATAACAGGATGTCCCTGGTAAGGATGAGAGTAGACGCCGTAAGCGGGAAAGTAATTGATGAGGTAGTAGTGCTGCAATCAGAAAGTTTTACCAATAAAACTACTTTCCACTTGATAAAACGTCCTGCATCGGACTCTTATGCTGTTTTTTGTTTCAGGTACAATATTATTATGCACCCCGAAAGTAAAAATGAACTGGTGGAATATAATGAAAAACATGAAGCGTATAAAACAATTCCTATACCAATTAAGAATAAGGACTTCAAGTATCTTGATTTCCTGGGTGCCGAATTTGATAATGCAGGTGGCCTTTGTATATCCCTGTACCTTTCCAATGTAGAGATAACAAGTACACATGCTCCCAATGTTTACGATAATTCCCCAACCCTTTATAACAAGTATCTGCTGTTTTGTTATTTACCTCAAAACGCAAGCGAGCTTCTGACAAAAATGATACAGGTGTCAAATGAAGTGTACCCATCCTATGTACTCAATTCTTATAATCCGTTTGCCAAAAGTATTAATATACTGATTTTGGATGCAAAACCGGGATATTATAAATACGGGCTCCAGACAAATTTTATTATAGACAGACACCCCTTGTTTATTGCGTTTAATCCTGCTGATTCCGGTATGCGAAATAGCTGGATCAATTTTAATAAGGTTAATGAGCGATTAAGACAGGCAGACAGCAACAGGTATTTTAACGGGATCCCTGTTAAAATGTTTACTAATGAAAATGGCCTTACCACAATAGTTTCAGAAGCATATTCCAGGGGTGTAACCGTTTTTAGAAATCCCTACACCTTTTGTGGCAATATTACGATCACTCAGCTGGATGATGATGGTAATGAATTGTGGGGTACAGCATTGCCCAAAGCCCAGTCTGTGTCGGAAAACTTATTTCCCCCGGACATAACTTATAGAGGAGAAAGCAAGGAATTATTTCGTGTTGCTCATCTTTTTCAGCACAGTAAGCAGCAATATGTGGACCAGTTCATGTCCATTGATTGCCACAGCTCAAAAAATAATATTTACTTTTTTTTCAACGATTACGCATCGAATTTTAATAACTCATTGGAAAGGCCTGGCGACACCGTTTCTAAATACGAACTTACAGATGCTTTTTATTATACAATAGATAAAAAAAGAGAGATAAAAAAGAATTACCTGTTTGGTCCAAGCCCGGCAAACGAATCGCGTTCTGTGTTTTTAGAAAGTGCAGACTTTGATGAAAAGACCAATACCTATGCTGCATTAATGTTTCACAGGAAAGGCGAAAGGTATAGCATGCAAATGGCATGGTGCCATATAGATTAATAGCAGCTTTTACTTTTTAAAGATGCTTGCCACTTTTATCAGCTGGCTAAGGAAAGTCTCAGCTGAGTGCAGGGCCTGTGAAAGAGCAGAAACATTGCCCTGAGGATCGGTCGGTTTAGTTTCCGGAGCAGGGTTACTAAGTGGAGCAGTGGCAATCTGAGTGATGGGAATAGCTGTTTTGCTTGTTTTGCTGCTTACTTCATCCCAGTTAATAAAGATCATGCACAGCATATAAAGACCTAAAGACCATAATAATGACTTAGCAACAAAACGGATTTTTTCTGCATGAAGCAATTTCATAATCAATGATTTTGGAATGTGTGCAACAAATGTACAGCTTTATTATAAAATTAACCAATATTAATACGTATATTCTACCCCAAATGGGGTGATTTGTAAAAAAATGATTCTATACCATGCAACTACGCCTTCAGTATCTTCCTGCACGGTTTTGTACAGCTCCTTATAAATGCCGGAGCTTATTAGTCCTTGCAAATCAAAATATTTTCCCCTGAGATTTTAAGTGTCATTGCAATTTATATATCTTACGCAAACAATATTTTTTTAGAAATTTTTATTGTTTCAATAAAATGGAAAATAGCTCCGGTCGCATAGCGATCATAGGTCTTGGATATGTAGGTTTGCCGCTTGCAGTAGAATTTGCAAAGCACTACCCGGTTACCGGTTTTGATATCAACTCAGGAAGGATACATGAATTGCAGTCTTGCAGGGATCATACACTGGAGGTAGCATCAGAACAATTGAAGGGGGTTATTTGCATGGAACTGAAAAAGGATCATGTGGGGTTGTATTGCTCCAATCATCTGGATTCCATGATGGATTGCAACTATTTTATAGTTACTGTACCAACGCCTGTTGACAGGTATAATAATCCCGATCTAACACCATTGTATAAAGCTAGCGAAACTGTGGGCAAGGTGCTGAAGAAAGGGGATATCGTTATTTATGAATCAACTGTTTACCCCGGTGCTACAGAGGAGGAGTGCGTGCCCGTATTGGAAAAAATATCGGGTTTGAAATATAATGTGGATTTCTTTTGTGGCTATTCTCCTGAGCGCATCAACCCGGGAGATAAGAATCATACGGTTACGAAGATCAAAAAAGTAACCTCCGGTTCCAACCCTGAAACTGCAGAAAAAGTGGATGCCCTGTATCGCTCCATTATTGTTGCAGGCACTCATAAAGCCAGCAGTATAAAAGTGGCAGAGGCAGCTAAAGTAATAGAGAATGCCCAAAGGGATATCAATATTGCGTTTGTGAATGAGCTGTCTAAAATATTTAACCGATTGAATATAGATACCCAGGAGGTGCTGGAAGCATCGGCCACCAAATGGAATTTTTTGCCTTTTAAGCCAGGACTGGTGGGTGGCCACTGTATTGGGGTGGACCCTTATTACCTGGCACAGAAGGCCCAGTCGGTAGGTTACCATCCTGAGATCATATTGGCAGGGCGCCGCCTGAATGATGGCATGGGCGCCTATGTTGCCAACGAGGTTGTGAAGCTGATGCTGAAGAAGAACTTGCCAGTAATAGAAGCCAAGGTGCTATTGATGGGCATCACTTTTAAAGAGAACTGTCCTGATGTGCGTAATACCAAGGTGGTGGATATTATACACGAGCTTACTTCCTACGACATCAGTGTAACTATTTATGATCCCTGGGCAGATGCTGCGGCAGTGGCACATGAGTATGGGCTAGACATCATTAACGACCTGTCTGCTGATAAGAATGAATATGAGGCTGCCATTGTGGCTGTGGCGCATACTGAGTTTTTGGATTGCTTATGGAGGGCCAAGCTGAAACCCAATGCTGTGATCTATGATGTAAAGGGTTGCCTGGATAAGAACATAGTTGATGCGAGGTTGTAAGGTTTGTCCTATTTCAGGTTTATACTTAGAATAGACTACCAATTACTTATTGATGAATTGTTAGGAACTCAAATAGATTTGGACTGAGGACTATTCACTTTCTTTGTTCTGATAAATGGAGTTGTTGCTGGTAAACTCGGGCACAAGTTCTTTCATCTGGGCTACGGTTTCGAGGGTGTAGTGCCTGCGGGCACTGCTGATGAGTTTGTTTATTTTGTCTGCGGTTTCTGCAAAATCGTATTCACGAACGCGTGCGATCATTATTTTTTCATGGTAGGTGGGCATTACGTTTTCAGAATCGTTGAGCAATTCTTCAAATAGTTTTTCGCCGGGCCTGAGGCCAGTGTAAATGATCTCTATATCCACATCTGGTTCTTTACCTGCGAGGCGTACCATTTTGCGGGCAAGGTCTGCTATCTTGACCGGCTTGCCCATGTCGAATACGAAAATTTCGCCTCCTTGTCCCATTACACCAGCTTCAATTACGAGTTGGCAGGATTCGGGGATGGTCATAAAATAGCGGGTGATATCGGGGTGGGTAACTGTAATAGGGCCACCTTTAGCTAATTGCTGTTTGAAGCGCGGTATAACTGAACCATTGGAGCCAAGTACGTTGCCAAAGCGGGTGGTTATGAAACGGGTGGGACCGCCGCTTTTACGGCCTGATGTGCTGTGGTTTTTGGCGAGGTGTTTGTAATAGCTTTGCACAAATATCTCGGCTATGCGCTTGGATGTGCCCATGATATTGGTTGGGTTCACGGCCTTGTCGGTGGAGATGAGTACGAATTTTTCCACGTTGTTGGCTACAGAGAGTTCTGCAAGTATTTTGGTTCCGGATACGTTATTTACTACAGCAACGGAGGGATGATCTTCCATAAGCGGAACGTGCTTGTAGGCTGCGGCGTGAAAAACGATATCGGGGTTGTAAATTTCGAAGAGGTGCTCCATTCGCACTATGTCGCAAATATCGCCTATATAGGGCTTAATGTTTACGTGCCGGTTGCTTTCCTGTATCTCGAGTTGGAGTTCGTGAAGTTGTGATTCTGCTTTGTCGCACAATATGAGCAGTGAGGGGCGGTAGGCTATGAGTTGTCTTACTAATTCGCTGCCTATGGAGCCAGCACTGCCGGTGACCAGTATTTTTTTGCCTTTGAGCTGGGAGTATATCTGTTCGTTATGTATTTTGATGACTTCTCTTTCCAGTAGGTCTTCGATATTGATGTCTTTGAGTTGTTCTGTATCCAGTTTGCCATTGAGCCATTCCTGCATGGGTGGTACTTGCTGTACCTTTATGCTATGCACGAGGCAGGCGTCAACGAGCTCGTTTAATTTTTCTTTTGAGAAGCTTTTATCAGCAATGATGACTAATTCCACACCTTCCTGTATGATCCTTTTGAGGCTGGCCTCATCTGTGCCGTAGATGGGTATGCCTTCCATCATTTTGCCGCTTTTACCAAGCACGTCGTCTAAAAAAGCCACTACTTGTACATCTCCGTTAGGGAGTTCATTCATTATTTTTTTGGTAAGTACACCATGCTCACTGGTATTGTAGACTGCTGCTTTGATCCTTATTTTTTCTGCTTCGCCCTTATTCATTCTAATGCTTTTGAAACCATATCTTACTAAAAGTCTATAAGATATAAGGACAAAGTTTATTATAAAGAAGTTGATAGCTACGACTGTAATCGGGAAGAGCAGGAAATACTGGTTTGTAACCAGGTTTACGGCTATATATAGAAGGGATGCTATGGAATTTACAATAAGTATGCGGAAGGTGTCCTCGATATTGGTGTAACGAATGATGCCTGCGTATGTTTTTAGAGAATAGAACAGCATCATGTTCAACACCAGGGATACACCTAAAACAAATTTTATATGATAATGTGCTACCTCTTCGAGGTTAAAGTTGAAGCGCAAAATAAAGGAGGAAAAAATACAGAACTGCACACATAATAAATCCAGCAAAAAGATGATCCAGCGTGGAAGTATTTGTATTTTATATCGCATATTCTCGTTTCTTATCAATTAACAATCAAAATACCTTTCTTAAAGCAAATTCCCTTAAAATGCAGATGGAGGTATAAATGTATTGTAAAAACCGAATAATATCAAATTAAATAAATATTATTTTATCAAAATATCAATAATTTTAATTTGATTTGTCATATATATTAAATTTATAGCTTGTGTGCTTTCTGTAAAATATTAACAGTTTTTTAAGTAGTTGTGGTGTGTATATTAATTTATAAACTATAGTAGTTTATAAGTACTAATAATTATAAATTACATCTAAGCAATCTATTAGCATAATTATTTACTTTCGTAATGTAACAATGGATTTCTTTTCTTACTTCTCAAAAAGGCCGGTTAGTACAGTTGCGGTGCAGCTAAGAAGGTCATTTATTATTATAAATATAACCATAGCAGTTTTTTTTGTAATCTACTTACTCCAGGCTTATTTTCTGTATAAAAAATCGAGAGTTGCTGAGCAGGATGTTATAAGAACCAATGACCTGGTTGCCTGTATAAAATCGCTTGATGCGGATAATGAAAAAATGGAATCCTCCGTTGTTAATTATTTGCTTACACAAAGACCGGATTACGTTTCGGATTTTCATACTTATTCAAAAAAAATAAACAAGGACGTTGAGGACCTGGACTATTATGGCAAACAGAAAGACATAGATATTGACAGCTTTTATGTATTTAAGATTTTAATGCACAAAAAGATACTTTCCTATGAAAAAGCTATAGAAGTTGCAGGCAGTAATAATAAGGAAGCTATCATATTTTTCACAAATCAACTTGCGTCATTAGAGGAGGAGATAGACAGGTATATCAGTGGCACGACGCGCCTGGTTAAACGTCTTTCTGATGAAAGAAATGATATTAACATTCACTACAGCAAATCACGCGTACTTTTTTCGCTCATTAGTTATGTACTTATCAGTCTTTTCCTGGTTTTTACATTGTATAAGATAAACCAGAGTATCAGGAAAAGGGCTGTGGCAGAAGAAAAGGCCACGCTGAATGAAGCGAAATACAAGACCCTGGTGGAGGACTCGGGTTTGACTACGTTGGTGGTGAATCGTTCGGGTATCATTTACTTTGCCAGTAAAAACCTGGAAGACCTGATTGGTTTTAATCCTGCGCGCTTAATAGGGATACATGTTATCAAGGCTGTTTCAACTACGTTCAGAAGGAGGGTGTTAGATGTTATATCTACAATAAAGAAGACAGGGGTTTATAATAACAATATAGAGTTGCAGGTGACAACGAATGCAGGCAGCAGCAAATGGGTGTCTTGCAGAGTATTCCCGGTGAGCCATGAAAATGGTGAAATACAGGAATGGCAGATCGTTGTTTGGGATATAGATGAGGAAAAGAAATTGCAGATAGAACTGGAGGCGATGGAGGCTGAGCGTAGAAACCAGCAAAAACTTTTCCAGGATATTATTGATAACATTCCTTCGGTAGTGTACCTGAAAGACATACGGAAGCGTTATGTAATGATCAATAAAAATATGGAGGAGCTTTTTGACCTGCCTGCTAAAAAGATATTGGGCGCTACCGATATTGAATTGATGCGTGATGAAAAAGAGTATCGCCAAAGTAATGAAGCGGATGAATGGATACTAAAAGAAAAAGACATAACAACGCTTGAATTTGAAAGACAAGTGAATGGCACACGGAAATATTACTGGATCACCAAATTCCCTTTGTTTGATGAATACGGGAATGTTAAGAATATTTGCGGGCTGGTGACGGACATTACAGAACGCAAAGAGGATGAGATAAAACTGCTGGAGGCCAAAAAAGAAGCTGAAACTGCCAAAGCTGCACAGGAAGCTTTTCTTGCCAATATGAGCCACGAAATCCGTACGCCTATGAATGGCATTATAGGTATGGGTAACCTGTTGCTTAGTACCAACCTTAATAATGAACAAAAGGAGTTTACGGATAATATACAGGAATCTGCACGTAGCTTGCTTGCTATTATAAACGATATCCTTGATTTTTCGAAGATCAAATCGGGTAAATTCCAATTGGAATATACGCCTTTTAAATTAAAACATACTATCACAAAAGCTACTTACCCATTGCAGTTCAGGGCGCAGGAAAAGATGATCAGGCTGGGTTTGCAATTTGATGATGATTTGCCTGATGTGCTGATAGGAGATCCTTTAAGGTTGCAACAAATTATCATTAACCTGGCAGGGAACGCTATCAAATTTACATCAAATGGTTCTGTGAACATACACGTTTTTGCAGCTAATAAAGCAGACGACCATATAGATCTGCAGGTGGATGTTGCAGATACAGGCATAGGTATAGCCGAAAATAAAATAGACCTGATCTTCGAGAGCTTCACACAGGATAATGAGAACACGTCCAGGAAATATGGAGGTACCGGACTTGGGCTGACGATCGTGAAGCAACTGGTGGAACTTCAACTGGGCTATGTTAAAGTAAAAAGCGTTTTAGGACAAGGGTCCACATTTTCATTTACCATTCCATACAAGATTGGCAACGCGAGTATGCTGACGGATACAAGCAGTGTGAATGATGATAGTACGCAACAGGATATTCTTAAGGGAATAAATGTATTGGTTGCTGAAGATAATATTATTAACCAGAAGGTTATAAGAAGCACGCTTCAGAAGCAGGGAGCTGTTATACATATTGTAAATAATGGTAAAGATGCTATAGAAGAGCTGAAGAACAATCAGTATGACCTGGTGTTGATGGATCTGCAGATGCCCGATGTAGATGGCTATAAGGCCATCCGTTACATAAGGCAGGTTTTAAAAAATTTCTGTTTTATCCCTATTTTTTGTAACTTTTAATATCTGCCGGTACAGGTCATTCGGCTCAAATGGTTTAGATATAAATCCATTCATACCAGCTTCATAACATTTTTCTGCTTCACCCTTTATCGCATCCGCAGTCATTGCAAAAATAGGCACATCATTTTTTAAAACCTGCCTTATGTAACGGG
>CAIYVS010000431.1 GCA_903929655.1 uncultured Bacteroidota bacterium
AATGCCATCTGTTACATTATGTGTTAAAGCAATTTCGTCTTCGTTTGCCCCTAAAAATTTAGCCAGCTTAGCAGACACCGCCTCCCATCCTCCGTAATTTCCGTTCTGGTCTTCTTCCATCATCCCTTTTCGCACAGCATCAATTACCGGGTATGGAGATGGCCCCAATGTCCCGTTATTCATGTAAGCAAAATCTTTGGAAAGGGGGAATAACTGTCGGACATTTCGCCAATATGCTTCATCATCATCCGGAATATCCTTACCATTACTATTGATCTTTTGCTTTGCAGAAATATCGCTTATTTCTGCAAATGACAGGGCGGCCAGAATAGAAGCTGACCTTATAAAATTTCTTCTATTAAATTTCATAGGTTATGATTATTGCATAGGTTGAATGTACTGAAAAAAAATATCAAATAAGAAATTTTTGACTCATATATATATAATCATATTATTTTTCTTTGTATTGCGCAGGATACTCAATTTATTTTTTGTTAGTGGTGAATTTCATAGTTTCGCAGCTTGCAAAGCTAAAAGTTCATGATTTCTATAGTTCGCCACAACTGGAACAGGGAGGAAATACAGGAGATATACCAGATGCCTTTACTGGAATTAATAATAGAGGCCGGATCGGTACATAAACAAAACCATAAAACCGGCGAGGTGCAAATAAGCAGCCTTTTGTCTATCAAAACAGGTGGTTGTTCTGAAGATTGCTCCTACTGCCCGCAAGCGGCACGTTACCATACGGATGTTGAAGTGCAGCCATTAATGAAAACAGAAGATGTAGTGATGGCGGCAGAAATGGCCAAAGCTGGCGGTGCATCGCGTTTTTGCATGGGTGCGGCCTGGCGCGAAGTAAGAGACAACCGCGATTTTGATCGTGTTATAGATATGGTGAAAGCCGTTACCGCAATGGATATGGAAGTGTGCTGCACGCTTGGCATGATAACAGAACAACAGGCAAAAAAACTGGCTGATGCTGGTTTATATGCCTATAACCATAACCTAGATACTTCAGAGGAACATTACGAACACATCATCAGTACACGTAAATATGAAGACCGTCTTGATACCTTGTCGAATGTACGTAAGGCCGGCATAACAGTTTGCAGCGGCGGTATCATAGGCATGGGAGAAACAGATGAGGACCGTATAGGCATGTTGCAAACCCTTGCAAACCTGCCGCAACATCCGGAGTCTGTTCCCATTAATGCATTGGTTCCTGTAAAGGGCACACCACTGGGCGATAGAAAAAGGGTGCCTTTTTATGAATTGGTACGTATGATCGCAACTGCGCGTATTGTAATGCCCGCATCTGCCGTTCGCTTGTCGGCCGGCAGATTGGAATTGTCGATGGCCGAACAGGCGCTTTGTTTTCTTGCCGGTGCCAATTCCATATTTGCAGGCGACAAATTACTTACTACACCCAACCCTGAGTTTAATGAGGACATGCAAATGTTCAGCATATTGGGATTAAAGCCCAAAGCAGCCTTTAGCAATACATTGGAGAAAGTATAGATAAACAGTGCAGTATGAATGCAACAGAGCAATACCTTTCTGAGAAATTACAAAAAAGAAAGGAGGATGGTAATTTAAGGGCTTTGACAACTACTCATGCTCCTGTTGATTTCTTCTCTAACGATTACCTGGGACTTGTTACTGATGGCATTATTACAAAAGCCCTTTCTTCATATCCCCCCGAAACATTACAAACAGGCTCAACAGGCTCTCGCTTACTTTCCGGCAATACCCCGGCTACAGAGCAGTTGGAAAAAGATATTGCCTTGTTCCATCGTGCAGACGCGGCTCTATTATTTAATTCAGGCTATGATGCCAATACCGGTTTGATCAGCAGCATTACTAACAGGCATACCAGCATCCTGTATGATGAACTATGCCATGCAAGTATTATAGATGGAATCAGGCTAAGCCAGGCAGCCAATAAATATAAATTCAGCCACAATAATATTACGGAACTGGAACAAAAAATGGCAAGGGCCACAGGTCATATCATTGTTGTAGTTGAATCTGTTTATTCCATGGATGGTGATACTGCCCCGCTAAAGAAAATTACAGAATTACTCGAAAAATACAATGCAGCATTGATAGTGGACGAAGCACATGCTACCGGGGTATTTGGAGCAAAAGGTGAAGGGCTGGCTTGTATGATGGACCTGGAACAAAAAGTTTTTGCAAGGGTCCATACTTTTGGTAAAGCCCTTGGCTGCCATGGTGCGGCAGTTGTGGGCAGTGAAATGCTGAAACAATATCTTATCAATTTTGCCAGGCCTTTTATTTATACTACCGCTTTGCCACTGCATGCTGTCTATGCCATTCGGGCTTCCTACCAATATTTAGCAGGGGCCGGTTTTTCCAACAAGCCCTTGAAAGAACTCATTCATTATTTCAGGGGAAAAATAAAGGTTTCAGGAAACACAAACTGGAAAGACAGCAGCAGCCCGATACAGGCATTAATAACAGGCAGCAATAGCAAAACAAAAGAAATTGCCGCAGCGCTGCAAGCCGCTGGCTTACAACTTAGCCCCATATTGCACCCTACTGTCCCTTTGGGCCAGGAACGTTTAAGGGTTTGCCTTCATAGCTTCAATACCAAACAGGAAATAGATATTTTATTCGAAACGATCAAAGCCAATCCATGCACAGGAGCATAGCCATAGCAGGTATACATACAGGCATTGGTAAAACCATAGCATCAGCAGTCTTGGCAGAAGCTTTACATGCCGACTACTGGAAACCGGTGCAGGCAGGCAGCCTGGATAATACCGATTCTATCATTGTAAAAGACCTTATACAGGATGGTGCAAAACGTGTGCACCGAGAAGCCATATTGTTAACTGCACCCAAATCTCCCCATGCAGCAGCCAAAGAAGACAATGTAGAGGTAGACTATACAAAATTTGCCTGGCCTCATACGGATAAACTATTATTGCTAGAAACAGCCGGGGGCATATTATCTCCTATGAATGACCATGCCACCATGGCCGATTTTATACAATATTTCAATTTACCTACCCTCTTGATATCAAACAATTATCTCGGAAGCATTAACCATACTTTATTAAGTATTGAGCTTATGAAAAAACGCGGAATAAAAATATTGGGATTGGTAATGAATGGGGAGCGTAACACTTCTTCAGAAGATTTTATTGAACAATATGGCGCAGTACCCATTATAGCGAGAATACCATTTTTTGAAACTTTAAATACTGAAACCCTTAAGCAATGCGCTCTTGAAATAAGAAATTCACTTTTACAAAAGCTGAACTATGAAGGGAATTAGAGAAAGAGACAAAGAAGTAATATGGCACCCCTACACGCCTATGAAAATATGGCCGGAAGCTATAGGCATCATAAAGGGTGAAGGTGTTTACCTGGCAGATGAAGAAGGCAACAGGTATATGGATGCTATCTCGTCCTGGTGGGTGAACCTGCACGGGCATTCACATCCATACATTGCGCAGAAAGTAAGTGATCAGTTACAAACTCTGGAGCACTGCATATTTGCAGGTTTTACACATGAGCCTGCAGTGCGCCTGGCAGAAAGGCTTTTAGATATCCTGCCCGGCGAAATGAGCAAGATATTTTATTCAGACAATGGCTCTACCGCTGTTGAGGTGGCCCTTAAAATGGCTTTGCAATACTGGAGCAATAAAGGAGCGAACAGAAAAAGAATTATAGCTATTGAAGGTGCCTATCATGGAGATACCTTCGGCGCAATGTCTGTAAGTGGGAGAAGCCTTTTTACGGAACCTTTTAATAAACTCCTGTTCGATGTTGACTTCATCCCCTTCCCCGATGAAGCCAATGCAGAAAATAGCATTTTACTTTTAAAACAATTATTACTCAAAGACGATGTAGCCGCATTAATTGTAGAACCATTGGTGCAAGGCACAGCAGGAATGCGGATGTATGATGAAGATGTACTTGCAGAATATTTTATGCTATGCAAAAAGCATCATGCCATCATAATTGCAGACGAAGTGATGACCGGGTTTGGCAGAACAGGTACTTTATTTGCCTGCGACACCATATCTGTCTCCCCTGACATTACTTGCCTTTCAAAAGGGCTTACCGGCGGAACCATGCCTATGGGCATTACAGCATGTGCGCAACATATTTTTGATGCATTCTATGACGACGATGTATTAAAAACATTATACCACGGACATTCTTACACAGCCAATCCGCTTGCATGCGCCGCCGCACTGGCCAGCCTCGACCTTTTGTTAAGCGACTCATGTAGTGCAGACCGGGAAAGAATCCATCTAAGTCATGCAGCTTTTTTAGAGTCCATTCAGAATAATGAAAAAATAAGCAATATTCGTTTAAGAGGTACCATTCTTGCCATCGAACTCAATACCGGCTCTTACACCTCCTATCATAACGATCAAAGAGATTTTATATATCGTTTTTTCATCGGGAGAAATATATTGATACGCCCTCTCGGCAATATCGTGTATCTCATGCCCCCCTATTGTATTACCAATGACGAGCTTAACAACATTTATGATTGCATAAAAGATCTTCTTGAAATAATTTGATATGAAACAGACAATGACCACCCCAAGGCAAGAGGAACTTATGGAACAAAAATTCAGGGATGCAATCAATACCATTGTGCCATCTGCACAACTCCATGCCAAATGGCTGAATAGTCTTTCCCTTATGGAAAATACGGGGGCAAGAAAAATATCCAGGTATGAAGACCCCATAAAAACAAATATTATTGTGCTGAAACATGCTGCGGAAGAGGCCAGGCATGCCTATTACCTGAAAAAACAAATTGAAAAGCTCATTCCTGCCGGCTATCCTGATTATGCTTCAGAATACCTGCTGGCACCCGCTACAAGCAGCCGCTATCTCTACAAGCTGGATATTGCTGCCTGTCGCTACCTGAAAACAAAATTCGGACTGAAAGACCGCGATTTATTTCATGGGGCCTACCTGCTGGTAACCTATGCTATCGAAGTTCGTGCAGATCTTCTTTATGGTATCTACCAGGAAGCTTTGACACAGCACCATTCCAAAGTAAATGTAAAATCCATTATTGCTGAGGAAGAAGGACATCTTGAAGAAATGACCAGGATGTTACAGGATTTTCATCCGGAATGGCAGCTTCTTGCAAACGATATGATAGCGATTGAAAAAAAATTATTTTCTGAATGGATTCACGATATAGCCAAATCAATATCATAAAGAAAGCCGCCTTTTCAGGCGGCTTATCTCTCTAGTATTGTTCTGTTAATTATCAACTATTTTGCCAGGGTAATTCTAGTGGTTCCGATATTACCCGACTCGTCTCTTATTTCTATAAAATAATTGCCATTTGCAAAATTGCTCAGGTCCAGCATTTTTTGCGATTGATTATTGAGTTCAAGATGCAATAATCCCTGCCCTATGCTATTGTAAACATTTATCTTAATGTTAGGCTGCTCAGTTCCCCAGTCCAGGTAAACGTCTCCTGTTGTTGGGTTAGGGAAAATCTTCACATTATCCATATTATAAGTGCCCACATCCAGCAAGGATATCTTGATGATATTTGAAGGAGGGGAAGCACAGCCAGAATCAACAACCTTTACATAATAATATCCTAATACCAGCGGGTGATACGTTTGGTTAGTAGCACCAACTATAGGCACTTCGTTTGCCAGGTAATTATTACTTGTGTTATAGTACCATAAAAATGAAGAACCATTAACATTCGATGTCAATATCGTACCTATCAGTGAAGCCAGTGGAGGATCGGGAGTTTTTACTAAAGCAAGGGTTATTGGCGCTGTCAACATAGTATCTTGTGTATAACAGCCTCCGTCGGTCTGGTTTACCTGTAATGTCACAATGTCTCCGTTATGTAAAGAATCTGTTGCAAAAGTATATCCATAAGCAACAGGTACCCCGTTCACAAGCCATTCCAGGTTCGGGATACCTCCATAATTGATAGCATTCCCTCCGAAAGTTATTAATGAATCCAGGCACCATGGATTCTGGCCCATCCATATACTATCAGTAATACTTGGAGTAAGAGTTGAATCAATTGTCATGATGATCTGGTTCGAAGTGTCCAGGTGGTTAATAACACAAAGATCAGGTGCAAACATGGTACACTGTACCTGGTCATTATTTTGCAATGTATTAGTTACAAAAATAAAACTTGTAGCACCAGGTACAGGCGCGTATCCAGAACTTCCGTATGGTTTAATATACCACTGGAATGTAGGATTAGCTCCCGCATTGAACGGTGCTGCCGTAAATGTTACGTTTCTGCCGGAACATGCAGGGTTGGGGTTTACTGATATTGTTACACTGGAAGTGAGTACATAGTGGTGTATCTCAATAAGATTGGATGTAACAACTGCAGGTACGGCACAAGGAGAGGTAGTCGTCATAACACAACTAACCATATCGAACGAATTTAATGTAGCTGAAGTGAACGTATCGGCAGTAGCCCCGCTGATATTTACACCATTAACCTGCCATTGGAAACCTGGTGAGGTACCGGCATGAACAGGCGTAGCG
The DNA here is from genome assembly GCA_903929655.1 of uncultured Bacteroidota bacterium. Lineage (GTDB taxonomy): Bacteria > Bacteroidota > Bacteroidia > Chitinophagales > Chitinophagaceae > JABDGU01. The sequence goes on from CAIYVS010000431.1 coordinate 6,541, forward strand.
GTAAAAGTAACAGGGTAACCGGGGCAACTTGGATTATTACCCACAGTTAATGCAATATTGCAAACCGGTAGGATAGTGTCCAGACGACGAACTACGATGGCATTGGACAGTGTACTATCCACGCTCCCGCATTGGTTGGTATAAAACATTTTTACATCCACAGTAGATCCATCAGCAATGGTGCTGGTAGTAAAAGTGTCAGTTATAATACCGGTTTGGTTACCATTTACATACCATTGGTAAGTAATGGGCCCACCAGCACCGGCGCTAGGTACTGCTGTAAAATTAAGTGTATCTGATATGCAACTTGAATCTAAAAACGGAGGAAGTACCGCTGTTACAGAACCTGTTATTCCCGATCCTTTGATGATGAGGGTGTAATCTTCAGCCTGGCCGATATTTAAAGCTAAGCATGGGTCAGGAGTTGAACTGCTTGAATCAACAACAACACGCATCCTGATCGGCAGGCAAGTAACCAGTGAAGGAAGCGCTGATGATGTTGGGAGTGTAATTACAGCGCTATCCATCTCATTGGCAGATGTGCCGTTATGAGAATAAACCAATTCACTCGACGAAAAAGATCCGTCATTGTTATAATCTATATAAATCGCCACCTGTTCACCTGTGCTGATAGGCCCGGTTTTTACAAAAAATTTGTAAGAATTACCCGCAACAAGCGTGGCTTGCTGAGTACATGTACGGTTAACATATGCATTATTTCCATCTGAATTATACCCGCCGGATATGTAATCCATATAAACATAAGGAACATTGCCAATGTAGGCGCTGTTATAATTGTCAGCTATCTTAACCTCATAAACGCCTGCATCTTCTGTATTTCCCGGATTACTGGTAGTTGGCACACAAGCTGCTACCGGGCTTAAACCCGGTGCTAATACCCCTGTAGAACCTATCAACCCTGAACGGAAAGTATATAAGCCCCAGATCATCCTCATTTTCTGACCTATAGTAAAACGATTCTGGCAACTTGAGTTGTCCATAAAATTATACTCAACACCTGCATAAAGTACGGATGTGCAGGAATTTGTTGTTCCGGCAGGACATGCGCCCCCTGAATTCTTTTCAGGTTCAGTATCACATATCTGGTCACCGTCTGTTAGACAATTCGCATTGCTCGGACAAGTAATGGCAGTACTTCCAAAATAAGTAGGCAACACGCTTAAGGCTTTGGCCATTTGCTGCGGAACAATAGTCTTGCCGGCTGCAGCCTGCGTGGCTAATAATATCATACCATCCTTGTTGGCAGGGGCACCACCGCCCAATGTAGTAGGATTGTAAGAATAACCTGGTGTAAACACACCTGCACCAGTTCCGTCTTTTCCATCAATTTTATTAACGATCCAGATATTATAATATTGTTTAACAGGCCACCTGCCCAGGTTTTTAACATTTACTTCGTTTGCACCTATGGCACTTCCATTATCAACTCCGTTGGCGGCATAATTTGCTACTCCACTGCCATTAATGCGTTCAATACCGTTGGTAGCATTGCAATTGCTGTCCCTGCCGGCAAGATAAAATTCAATAGGAATATAAGTTCCTCCGCTATTACTATCAGGGTAAGCGCTCCATGCTGCATGAAATGACTGATTGAGATAATCTATCATATTCGCAATTGTCGCATCTGAAGGATCATAAATACTTCCCTGTGGGTTTGCAGCAAGTGTACCGGGTAAAATGACATGTACTACTACAGGTATACGAAAAACTCTTCTTACGCCATTATCAAATAAAAGTGCATTGGGATTGTTATGCGCGTTATACCAACTTACCCAATCGTTTGTCTCCTTCTGTATTTTCAGATCAGTCTGCAGGTATTGCGAAGTGGCTTGTAACTGGGGGGCACTACTGTTTACACTATTCTGCGCTTCAACAACATATTGCATTCCCAAACACAACAAAAACAAGAGCGTAATTTTACGTATCATGTCGCTAATAAATTTTTACGGGATTAATCCACAGTTTGTGGTAAATATAAGATATTCATTAAAAAAATGCTAAAAGATTTTCAATAAACTTCAAACCTACATAAAAAAAACTGGATTTTTATAGCTTAAGCCTCTGAAAATAGTATGTATAAACAGATATTTTTAAACCTAAATATTTGCCCTTTCCAATGAAAAAAAACCTGTATTTCTAAGAATCTTAATTAAAAATCCTCTAATCTTAAGCCATTTCTTCATTTTTTTATATTAAATCCTATCTTTGCCCACCTAATTTTAATATTATTATAAGTTTAATCAATCGACTACACCTATGCAATTAAAAGGCTTGGTAAAATTTTTTACTGCTGCACTCATTCTTATTTCACTGTATCAGCTTTCTTTTACGTTCATTGTTCGCAACGTAGAAAAGAAAATACGGGCACAGGCCAGGCGTTCTGTCCTTGCAGATAATCCAAACGCTAAAGGCAATGAGCTCGAATCGCTTACCGATGCCCGCTATGCTGCCCTTACAGACAGCTTACAGGGTGAAACTGTTTTCAGCGTTCCCCTGTTAAAAAAATACAATTTCCAGGAGGCAAAAGAACAGGAATTGAATTTAGGCCTTGACCTGCAAGGTGGTATGAACGTGACACTGGAAGTAAGCCTGGATGAATTGGTGCGCTCCATGTCTAACAACCCCAACGACCCGGTGCTGAATAAAACTATTGCTGATGCAAATGCTGCTAAAGCCAATAGCCAGGCCAACTTCGTAACACTCTTTGGCGAAGCTTTCAAGAAGAATAATTCAGGAACCAAGCTTGCTTACCTGTTTACAAAACCTTCTGAAAAAGAAATATCACTTAACTCTACCGATGACGAGGTATTAGCTAAGATCAACAAAGAAGCAAAGGACGCTATTCAACGTACCTATAATGTACTCCTTACCCGTATTGACAAATTCGGGGTATCTAATCCAAACGTAAACCTGGATGCGAACAAGGGTATTATAACAGTGGAACTGGCAGGGGTACATAATCCTGAGCGTGTACGCAGTTACCTGCAGGCCACTGCAAAACTGCAGTTCTTCGAAACTTATTCAAACCAGGAGATCATTGGTAGTTTACAGCCTGCTAACGATGCCCTGGCTGCATATCTTGCAGGAAACAAAACTGATTCCACATCGAAGGATACCACGGCACTTGCAAAAGCAACTGTTGCAGATACTGCGAAAAATAAAGCCCCGGGAAGCGATACAGCCAGCCTTACATCTCTTTTAGCTAATAATAAAAACACAGGAACCACTGTTGCAGGCTCCGGAGGTAAAACAGATTCTACCACACTGAAACAATTGGAACAACAGAAAAAGAATCCATTATTTTCAGTTTTATATCCTAACGTAAGCCGCGAGAATACTGTAAATGAAGGCCCTGTTGTAGGGATAGTAGCCAAGAAAGACACTGCTAAACTTAACAGCTATCTGCGCATTGACGTTGTGAGAAACAAATTCCCTGCAAACATTCGATTCTTTTACGGTGCTGAAGACAAAAAGGAACGCCATAACCCTAATGCACCATTATATCTGTATGCCATCAAAACTGCGCCGGGCATGACTGATGCCAAGCTGGAAGGTGATCGCGTAACGGATGCCCGTATGGATTACGATCCATTAACCGGCCAACCACAGGTATCTATGAATATGGATGTGGCAGGCGCCCGCATTTGGAAAAAAATGACCGGCGATAACAAAGGCAAATACGTAGCCATTGTACTGGATGATAAAGTGTATTCATGCCCGATAGTTAATGACGAAATCGGCGGCGGTCGCACCTCTATATCAGGCCATTTTTCTGCAGAAGAAGCAACCGATCTTGCCAACATCCTCAAATCGGGTAAACTTCCGGCACCTGCCCGCATTGTTCAGGAACAGGTAGTAGGTCCTACACTCGGTGCCGAATCAATTGCGTCAGGTAAAATGTCTATAATCATCTCTTTTGTCATCATCTTCTGCCTGATGCTATTGTATTATAATACGGGTGGTATCGTTGCTAACATTTCATTGATATTGAACTTGCTGTTTACAGTTGGTATTCTTTCTGCCCTGCACGCCACGCTTACCATGCCTGGTATAGCGGGCCTGGTACTAACCATAGGCTTGGCGGTAGATACGAACGTTATCATATTCGAGCGTATAAAAGAAGAACTCGTCTCGGGCAACAGTTACCAGCAAGCCATTATAAACGGTTACAAACGCTCCATGAACCCCGTAATAGATGGTCACTTTACCACATTATTAACAGCGATCATCCTGTTTATTTTCGGTCTCGGTCCTGTACTTGGTTTCGCTACCACACAGATCATCGGTATCCTTTTATCATTATTCTGCGGTATCCTCGTTTCACGTCTTATCACAGACATCTACATGAAGCGCGAACGCCACTTTAATTACTTCACAAGTTTATCTAAATCTATTTTCAAGAAGGCACATTTCAAATTTGTTGAGATGCGTAAATACACTTACGTTATTTCTGTTTTCGTTTTGATAATGGGTATTGCTTCTTATTTCCATGGCTTTGATAAAGGCGTTGAATTCTCCGGTGGCCGCAGTTATACTGTAAAACTCGATGCGCCTCACACTACTGAGGATATACGAGAAAAACTGAAAGGTTCGTTTAACGGAGAGTACCCGATAGTAAAAACCATTGGTTCCAACAACCAGTTTAACATCACTACTTCTTATCTCATAAAAGAACCCGGACAGGAAATTGAGCAAAAAGTACAGGAGCAACTTTATACAGGCTTACTGAAAGAACATTTCATTCCTGAAGGAACGAGTTTCGAAACTTTTGGTACCAAATACCTGCAAAGTTCTCAAACAGTATTGCCTACTATTTCCGATGATCTGAGGGCTGGTGCTGTAAAAGCAACCTTCATCTCGCTCATTGTTATCTTTATTTATATCTTCCTGCGTTTCCGCAAATGGCAATATTCAATGGGTACCATCCTGTCATTACTACATGACGTTTGCGTAACGCTGGCTGTATTCTCATTCTTCCGCGGACATGTACCTTTCGCTCTCGAAATTGACCAGCACTTCATTGCGGCGGTCTTGACAGTGATCGGGTTCTCGATGAACGATACGGTGATCGTATTTGACCGTATCCGCGAATATTTCCGTAAAACCCCGAATGGGGATAAGAAAGAAATCATCAACCGTGCGATCAACGACACATTGAGCCGTACTATTATGACTTCTCTTACAGTATTCTTAACCATCCTCATCCTCTTCATATTTGGTGGCGAGGTTACCCGTGGTTTTGCCTTCGCAATGCTTATAGGTGTGATCACCGGTACTTACTCTTCTATCTTCGTTGCCGCACCGGTACTGGTGGATATGGACAAAAAAGGTTCATTGAAAGTAGAGGTTGACCGCGAAGCCAAAATTGAAGAATTGAAGAAACTGGCATAATCCTTATAACAATATCATTTTTTAAGAACCGTCCCCTAAATCGGGACGGTTTTTTTATTCTTTGCCAGCGCTCTTTTTATTTTGATTCTTATACTTCCTAGGCTTCTATACTATTAAGCATGCTAATTTTTTAACTATTCGAGTATTGATATTTTGAATTCTGACTTTTGAATTTTGAACTACCTTTGTCTTTTCAAATAAAAAATCAAATCTTAATATTTATGGCATACACACTTCCTGCATTAACTTATGCTTTCGATGCGCTCGAACCACATATTGATGCACAAACAATGCAAATACATCACGACAAACATCACCAGGCATACGTTGACAACCTGAACAAAGCGCTTGCAGGTACTGATGGCGAAAACAAATCATTGGAAGAATTAATGGCGGGTATTTCTAAATATCCAGCTGCTGTTCGTAACAACGGTGGCG
>CAIYVS010000432.1 GCA_903929655.1 uncultured Bacteroidota bacterium
AAACCTCAAAAAGATACCAAAACAGCCCAAAAAGGAAACCAAATGTCCCTAATAGGAAGAAAAGCGGAAAAAATATTTTAGTAGGAAAAATGGTTACAAATAATTGATAATCAATATAATGAAGCGTTAGATACCAACAAAAACAACCCAAAAGCGGAAAAAATTCCGAAAAATGGAACTTCTCTCATGAACACCTTTAAAAATGTAAAATGTCGTGAATAAAGCGGAAAAATCAATCACTATGAATCCCCAAACATCAACCCCAAAACAAAAAAAATGTCCAACATGCAGCATGTCAGACATTTCTCCCCCAATCGGTATCAGGAGAATAAAAGGTATCATCAACCATTCAAGACCGGCCGGTTTTCACACCAGCCGAATCGCTGATTAAAGGTGTAATTTCTCTTTTTTGGCTAAAAGCTCATCAACTGTTTCTACATACATTTCATCAGGTATGCAGCAGTCAACCGGGCAAACAGCAGCGCACTGCGGCTCCTCATGAAAACCCTGGCACTCTGTACACTTATTAGGAGTAATATAATAAAAGTCAGATGATACAGGACTATGCTTTTCTTTAGAATCTGTAACGCTCCCGTCCATCAAAGTAAAAGGACCATTTACAGTAGTACCGTCGGCCATAGCCCACTCTACACCACCTTCATATATCGCATTATTCGGACATTCGGGTTCACATGCCCCGCAATTAATACATTCTTCGGTTATTTTTATTGCCATAAAGAAACTTGTTTTTTTATGTGGCTACAAAGTAACAATTTCGCATAAAGAATCACAAATAAATTATGCCCGCTTTAGAAAAAAAAATAGACTTATTGAATAGATTAGGTTCTTATATGTTATCCGAAGATGCAGTATGGGCAGAAGTGCAGGACACCGCCATGAGAAAAAACCCCTGGTTCACACCGGATAGTATTCACATCGCAGTGCAAAACATTGCAAAACAATACCTGCAAAAAGAAAAACTCCAAAAATGGCTTGCTGCCTATGAAATACCTATACAGCCTAAAAAAGTCGGCATAGTTATGGCCGGCAATATCCCCCTCGTCGGTTTCCATGATTTTTTGTGCGGATACATTAGCGGGCATACCCTTTTATTAAAACTATCCTCAAAAGACGAAATTTTAATAGCACACATCATTAAAAAACTGGCAGAATGGGATCCCGAAGTACTGGGACAAATTAAAATAGCAGAGAAATTAAACGGATGCGATGCCTATATAGCCACCGGCAGCAATAATACATCACGCTATTTTGAGGAGTATTTTGGCAAATACCCCCACATCATACGCAAAAACAGGACCTCGGTAGCCATACTGGAAGGAAATGAAACAGAAGAAGAACTGGAAAAACTAGCCGACGATGTTTTCTTGTATTACGGTTTAGGCTGCAGAAATGTTAGCCAGCTATACATTCCTCAAGGCTATGATATAACCAAGCTATTTAAGCCTTTTGCAAAATATGAAGACCTTATAAACCATAATAAATACAAGAACAACTACGATTATTACCTGGCCATTTACCTGCTCAATAAAGTGAATTGTCTAACAAGCGGGGCCGTATTATTAGTAGAAAATCCCTCGCCGTTTTCAGCAGTAAGCGTATTACACTACCAGTTCTATGAAACAAAAGAAAAAGATGCACTTATTGATAAACTGAAAGCAAGCAATGAAATTCAGTGTATAGTGGCAAAAGACCAGACCCCTTTTGGAATATCACAATGCCCGGCATTGAAGGATTATGCAGATGGTGTGGATACTATGCAATTCCTCTGCAATTTATAACCCAATAATTGAACCATTAATACTTAACCACTAACCACTATCAATGTTTCCCCGCATGGTGTTTTAATATCCCGCCAGCAGCTTCTTTGATAGTACTGGTAAATATAAATGCTTTCGGGTCTATTTCATGAACAACATTGTTCAGCCTTCTCACCTCCAGGCGGGTGATAACAGTAAAGACGATATCACAATCCTGGCTCAGCTCAAAACTATCCTTCATAAAACCACGTTCCCCTTTATAAACCGTAATACCCCTTCCCAGGTGCATCACCAGTTTCTCCTTGATCTCTTCGCTTTTACCCGAAATAATAGTTACGCCTGTGTACTCCTCAAGGCCCTCAACCACGTAATCAATGGTTCTTGATGCCGCAAAATAAGTTAACATGGAGTACAGCGCTGTTTCAAGACCAAAATGTATGGCAGCTACCAGGAATATGATAGTATTAAGTCCCAATATGATCTCACTGATACTGAAACTACTGCGCCTCAATGTGTACAGTGCCAATATTTCTATACCGTCCAAAGCACAGCCGCCACGCATAGCCAGGCCAATACCAATGCCCAGAAAAACTCCGCCGAATAAAGACACCAGTAGTTTATCCTGGGTGATCATTGGATAATGAATAAAGCTGAGACAAAGAGCAAGGGCAACAACACAGCTTAAAGTTTTTAATGCAAATTTTTTATTCACAAGGTAGCCCCCCATGATCACAAAAGGGATATTGGCAAGGATGATCACAATGCCAAGGTTCAGATCATAAATCTCATTTACGAGAAGAGAGATACCCGTAACACCACCATCGAGGAATTTATTGGGAACCAAAAAACTTTTCAGGGCAAATCCGCTGAATATAGCGCCAGATATCATGTATATGATATCCTGAACAATTGGAGGTAAACGATTAAGCGATCTCATGAAACGGACTAAGAATGTATTTTGGACCTAAGAACTCTAAGGTACTCATCCTTTTTTTCTTTCCTGTTTTTCATGGCTGTTGCTGTAAAATAATGATGTGTCTCTAAAAAACGAACTTGTAGTTTATCCCACTCTTCTTCATTACGGATAAGACCATATAAAGAAAGTTCTGTGAAAAGATAATTACCTATTTTAAAGAAATCTTCGCGTCCCAGGTAATCAAGGTCTGCATCACAAATAATTTCTTCAAGCAGGTTATGAGGTGTCTGTGGTATTTTGGTGGCCATGATCATACCGCAGATACGATTGATCTGCTCCTCGGAATAATCGAACCTTGGCAAAAATTCCTTTGCAATATCACATGACCCTTTTTCGTGCTCTTTTTGTCCATGCAAAAAGCCAGAGTCATGAAACAAAGCTGCAGTAAGTAATAATGTAAGTTCTTCACCTTTTACTTTTTCTTCCTTCGCAATTCTTTCTGCTGAATCATAAACATCCTTTACATGTTCAACACTATGGTACTTAAGATACTTAGGAAGTTCCTTGCTCAGTTTAGAAACTATAAATTTTTTCGCTTTCAGAAATTCCATTAGCGTGAAAATTAATTTAACTGCTAAAGTATAGAATAATATTTTATTTTTTACATCCCCTAATAATAAACAATATCAAATTAAACCATGACATCATATTAAAATACTATTCATTCAGCTACTTACTACCTACTCTTTACACCAAAATCCAGTCTGTAATAGAAAATAGGCAGAAAACCAAGCTGGTACTGGGTATAATAAGGATAAGAATTTCCCTGCATGGCAAGTTCAGAGCTATAAGTGAGCGATAAAATGTTCCGGGTATTAAATACATTCACGATATCAAGGCCAAATTCATGGGTTACCCGTTTTGCATTGATCCTGTAACCCAATTTCAGGTCTGCACGGAAATAATCTTTGAAATGCAATGTATTCCGCAGGCTATCTATCACAACAAGGTCGCTTATGGCATTTGAGGCCGCTACATCGGCGGGCGAATATAATTTGCCACCCGCATAGGTGATCTTAATACCGCTTATCAGTGTATTATTCTTTCCTATCTTCTTTTCATACCCGGCTAACACATTAAAAGCATAATGGCTGTTATAATCGGTATTCCTGTAAACTCCATCATTCCCTTTTGCCTTTGAATCAAACAAAGAACCTGTAAACAAGACATAATAACCATTGCTGTAACTTTTTTCCAAAGTCAGTTCCAGCCCGTAATTATAGCCCATTCCTCCGTTTTTTAATGTATCAGGAAAATCGCGTGAATATCCCGTGCCCTGATCCAGAGCAGAATAGGACGAGCCTTGCCTGGTTTCTATCGGCACTTTAAAAAGATATTGAAAATACGTTTCTATGCGCATGTGTACTTTACTTGTTAATGATTTATCATAACCTGCAACGAGGTGATGGCTGCGGGTAAAGCCTATATTGTAATTCTGCATACCAGACACCGGGTTCTGCGGTAGGTGTTGAAAATACATGTATAGTGGCATCACCTGGCTATGCAGGCCATAACCTAAAGTAAAAGCGGAGGTATTATTGATAAACCATTTCATGCCAAGTCTTGGTTCCAACGATTTTGAACCATTCAGAGAGAGGTATTGGGTATGTAAACCTCCTGTAAAAGTAAATTTATCGTTGGGCCTGTATTTATACTGTGCATAAGCCTGTATAAGGCTGGTAGCGCCAATGTAATCTTCCCTCTGTTGCCAGTCTTGTCTTGTTACAGGGTATTGCCTGCTGCTGTCAACAAAATTGAGATGGTAATAATTCTCTATCACACCAAACTTTATGCTACTCCTGGCAGAAAATTTTTTATTCATGTATAAATGAGCCAGGGTAGAAATAGTAATAAATTCAGTTCCTAAAATATTTTTCAAAGAATCAACTTGAAAGTTCGCATCCCTGAATACATAATTATGATGAGCAGACATGTCAGTACCTGTTTCGGCTACAGTTAGTTTCAGATAAGAACTGGTATTGATGGTATAGCTATAACTTGCGCCCAAAATACCTGTATTGCTTTTAAAATACTGGTCACGGTCGCTTTCTCCGTATAATTGTGGAGATGGGGCTTTGAGATCACTAACTATCAGGTTGATATTGCTAAGGCCACCTATACCAAAAACTGCAAAATCAGCTTTTTTAGCTATTGGAAAATTGAATTTAAATGTTGCATCCTGGTAATTAGGAACAGATGTTGTACCAATCTTAATCCCAGATTTTGCATTAGGGAGTTGCGGTCAGACTTAATGGCAGTTTAGTTGTTTCAATAAAACTGAAAAGGCTATCATACCATTGTCGTCTTTTGAGAGGAACAGACATTTTCAAGGTGTGCTCACCACT
>CAIYVS010000433.1 GCA_903929655.1 uncultured Bacteroidota bacterium
GATTAACCCTCATTTTATTTCAAATTCACTTACAGCTGCCATGTATTTTATTAAAATGAAAAGGCTTGATGACGCATACAGCCATATATACAAATTTTCGCACCTGCTTCGTGCCTATATAAAATCTTCCAGGAATCGCCTTATCACAATAAAAGATGAAAAAACAAACTTGGCCAACTACATCGAATTGCAACAAATACGATTTAATAATAAATTTGACTATGAAATAATTATTGATCCAGATCTAACAGAATCTACCCTTATCCCGTCACTGATATTGCAACCAATTGTTGAAAATGCAATTAATCATGGGTTATTGCCCAAAGAAGGGAGGGGATTTTTAAAGATATCTTTTAACACTGGCACTGATAATAATGAACTGATTTGTGTAGTTGACGATAACGGCATTGGCAGAAAGAAAGCCGGCATGTTAAAAGATAAAAACAATGTAAAAGAAGAATCTTATGGCAGTATTTTAATAAGAGAACTTGTAAACATTTTTAATAAGTACGAACAAATAAAAATAGAAATAAATTATACAGACAAAGAAGCACCTGAAAGCGGCACCATTGTGGAACTTAAAATAAAGAAAAAGTAAATGGAAAACTCATTTAACTGCATCATCATCGACGACGAAGAGTTGGCAATAGGATTGCTGAAAGAACGTCTTGGCAGTCTTTACGACAACCTGTATGTTACCGGCACTTATACCACCTGGACTGAAGGTTTGAATGCATTGCGAAATACTATTGCCGATATCGTTTTCCTGGATATATCTCTGGCTGGCAAAAGCAGTATAGATATTTTGAAATTGTTACCGCCTTTGGAGAGCGAAGTAATATTTATAACTGCCTATGCCGAATACGCCCTTGATGCCTTTAGCTTTTCTGCAACAGGATATATAGTAAAACCAATAGGCGATAAGGAGCTTACGCAAGCAGTTGATAAAGCGATAGAACGGGTGCAAAATAAAAAACTATCAAAGCTGTCGACCAATATGCCGCTGGCAAAAGCAAATAAAATAGGAATTCCCAATAATAATGGAATAGACTATATAGAGGCTAACGACATATTATATTTTGAATCGTCCAGCAGGTACACCAAAGTGAAAACAAAAAACTCCGAAATGCTCACATCATTCAGCATTGGCAAATTTAAAGAGGCTGTAAAAGAATTCCACTTTTTCCAGGTACATCGCTCTTACATTGTTAATCTTAACCATGTCCGCAGATACCATGTTTCTGGTGAAATAGAAATGGTCAATAATATTCAGATACCTGTATCAAGAAATCTCCGGGAGGACTTTCTTCGTCTTTTCAACACGGTTACAGGTAAAACTGCTGAGTAATGAAAACAAATCGCATAATGCCAATGAAAGAACTACCTACAAATTTGTGGTAAGTACCTTTAAAAAGATAAAGCTGCGGTCGTTTTACAGCAGTTTTATTATTTAATAATGAATTATTTTAAACCAGTTTTTTAAGCGCATCGCTTATCCGTTCCATAGCCTCTTTCAACAGTTCCTTTGATGTAGCAAAAGATATACGAATGCAATTGGAATTACCAAAAGCGCTACCGCTCACAGTAGCTACATTTGCATGGTGCATTAAATACATGGCAAAGTCTTCATCGTTATCGATAACAATATCTTCATACTTACGCCCAAAGAAAGCGCTGATATTGGGGAAAGCATAAAAAGCGCCTTGTGGCACATTGGTTTTCACCCCGGGCATCCTTTGCAATTCACCAATCACAAAATCGCGACGTTCGCGAAACGAGTCTCTCATAGCATAAGTGGCAGAAAGATTGCCGAGAAGAGCTGTTATAGATGCTCGTTGTGTTATTGAATTAGCGCCTGATGTAAACTGACTCTGCAACTTTTCGCATGCCTGCACAAGGTCCTTGGGTCCCACCATATAACCCAGGCGCCAGCCTGTCATTGCAAAACCTTTCGACATTCCATTCACAATAACGACTCTGTCTTTCAATTCCGGAAATTGGGAAATACTTTCATGTTTCCCGGAATAATTGATATACTCATATATCTCATCGCTGATAATAACACAATCAGGATATCGTTTGAAAACCTCTGCTAATGATTCAAGTTCCGACCTGCTGTAAACAGAGCCGGATGGATTGCATGGAGACGAATAAATAAAAAGTTTGGTATGCTGGCTGATGTTCTTTTCCAGAATTTCTGCCGTTAACTTAAAATCGGTATCAATGCTGCAATTGATATATTTAGGTTTACCTTCTGCCAATTGCACAAGGGCGCTGTAAGTAACCCAATAAGGAGTAGGAATAAGCACTTCATCACCGGGGTCTATAATACTTAAAATAGCATTGGCCAAAGACTGCTTGGCACCGGTTGATATAATAACATTTCCAGGCTCATAATCCAGGCCATTATCGCGTTTTAATTTGGTACACACTGCCTGGCGTAATTCCAGGAAACCTGTAACAGGTGGATATTTGGTATAACCTGCATTCATTGCTGCAGTAGCGGCATCACAAATAAATTGAGGTGTGCGAAAATCAGGTTCTCCAAGGCTCAGATCAATAATGTTAATCCCTTTTGCTCTCAATTCCCGGCTCAATTTTGCCATCTTTATCGTCTGTGGCTCTACTATTAGATTTAATCTCTGGGCTAATTGCATGGGGTGCTATGTATTAAAATAAACAACAAAAATAAGTCCTTAATTGAGAATTTGGGTGTTTGCGATCAGGAATTATATTATTTTAATAAGTAACAAAAAGTCCCCCTGCTATTGGAGGGGGACTCGTTAAAATGTAATGAGTAAATAAGATAACTCTTTTTATAAGCCTTTGGGTGTAAAGAAATTAAGATATAATGCAAGCAACACGACCAAACCTATCACAACAGAAAGCAATATGATGGTTCTTTTATATGCGCCATTAGTATCCTTTACCGTTTGCAATTCCATGATATTATTCAGGAGGTTCTCTGTACGCGAAAAGGCGGTCTCACCTTTTACAACATAATCATATGCTCCAAATTTCATACTGTCTACCGCAACTTCCAGTTTATCCTGGCCAGAGATCATAATTACAGTAACATGAGGATATTTTTCCTTTATTTCTTTAAGAATGTCCACCCCATTCTTGGCACCAGGATTATGTGCACTCAAGTGATAATCGAGCACAATGATCTCAGGATTGAGGTTCATATTTTTCAATGCATCCTCCCCATTTTCGAAAGTTTTGATGTCAAATAAAAACCTTTCTGAAAGATAATCTTTAAGCATCTCATTTTGAATAGGTTCGTCATCGACGAGAAAAACAACTTGTCTGTTATTTGTAGCCATAAATATGGATATATGCAATTTTGTTGAAAAGTAGATATAAAAATTCAAAAGTCAAAATGCCCGATTTCCTATTTGGGACTTTGAATTTAGAATTTCGAATTTTATCAACTGTTTTTTACTGCATTAAGCTCTTTAAAAGCCTGCTCGCACACTCTTTTCAAATTCGTGATCAATTGGGGAATACGCTCATAATGAGCCTCTCCTGCAGTCTGTTCCAGCAGGAAAATGTGACTTATTTCCTCTTTTACCCCCATATAAGACAATTGTGGCTTTAAGGAATGGGCTGCAATCTTTATTGCAGTAAAATCTTTTACCTGCAAACCATGGTCTAAATTAGCAATAAGGTTAGGTGCGTTTTGAAGAAACATCCCGATATATTTATTCATTTTCTCGGTATTCCCGCCGGCAAATTGTAGCAGGAAATGCATGTCTGTAACTTTTTCCGGCAAGGGAGCCAAAACGGGCTCTGCAGATGCTTTCCTGATTTCAGGCTTATTTTCATTTTGTTTCATGCCTGCCTCTACAGGTACTTTCTTTTCTAATACAGAAACCATTTTCAATATCAGCTCATCCGACTGAAAAGGCTTGGAAACAAAGGCATTCATACCTGCTTTAAGATATTCCTGCACATCTTCCTGCAATACGTTTGCCGTCATAGCAATGATCTTAACCTGGGCAGCATCATTACCTAAATTTCTGATGATCTTGGTAGCTGTCAGTCCATCCATTACGGGCATTTGTATATCCATCAATACAAGATCGTAGGTTTCCTGTTGCACCCTTTGCACTGCCTCCTTACCATCAACTGCAATATCTATAATAATGCCGGGCAATAATTCTTTAAGCGTGTCCTCCGCTACCATGCGGTTAAACTCATTATCTTCAACCAGCAGCAATTTTACCTTATTCAGGCATTCCATGGTTTGCTGGTCCACTACAATACTTTCCTGCTGAACAGTTTGTATCTTTGATTCTTGTAGCGGTATCAATACAGAAAAAGTGGTACCCTTGCCCAACTCACTTTTCACTGAAATCTCACCATTCATTAGGGTGACCAATTGTTTGGAAATGGTAAGACCTAAACCTGTCCCTCCGAATTTACGGGTAACATCAGAACCAGCCTGCGTGAAACTATCAAATATTTTATCAATATAATCTTTCGATATTCCTATACCTGTATCCGTAACATCAAATTGCACCCATTTTTTTTCACCATCGTCTTTTTGCAGCCTGGCGCTTAGCTCTACATATCCCTTCTCGGTGAATTTGATGGCATTACCTGCAAGGTTAATCAATACCTGGTTGATACGTGTAGGGTCGCCGACAAGGCGCTGGGGAATGCCGGGATGAATAATAACACGCATACCCATATGTTTTTCTTCTGCTTTCAGCATCAGCATGTCCCTAACACTCTGCAATACCTCATTCAACGTAAAATCGGTTTCTTCAATAATGATCTTACCTGCTTCAATTTTAGAAAGGTCAAGAATATCATTTATAATTATTAGCAAATTGTCTGCTGACAGGCGGATTGCATCAAGATAACGCATCTGCTCAGGTCTGGGAGCCTTTGCCAGCAGCAATCTTGTCATACCTACTATCGCATTCATAGGTGTGCGTATCTCATGGCTCATATTGGCCATGAATTGCTGCTTAAGACGGGCTGTTTGCTCTGCCACTTCTTTTTCTTTATGTGCAAGTTCTATTTGCTGTCTTATCTGGAGGTTTCGAAGCTTATTAACAGTAGTCTGGTTAAAAATGTCTTCTTTAATGTTTTCAAAAGTCTTCAGATGGTGAAATGCGCGCGGTATATCGCCCATCTTATCATAAAGTACCGACAGCATTTCATGAATACTCATCAGGTCATGGCGGCGCATATACTCATCTGCGAGACTATAAGCCGCTGTGAGATGCTTCAGCGCATCACGATAGCTGCCCAGGTCCATATGCAGGCGCCCAAGGTAAAACTGGCTGATGATCTGTACCTCAACATTTGTAATTTCTTCAGATTGCTCCAGCGCTTCAGACAGGTATTTGCGGGCATTGTGGATGATCTGCATTTTGTAATAAACCTTGCCCAGGCCGCTGATGGCCATTACATATGCAGAGGTCTTTGGTTCCGATAGCTTTAGATTTTGTTCGAAATAGTATAATGCCTCTTCAAATTTTTCCTGTTTAAAATAAATATTCCCAAGGGCATTGTAAATAGAAATAAGGCGGCCCGCATCCTGCGATCGCTCAAAAATAGGCAGGCACTTTAAAGCATATTCCAATGCACTTTCGTAATCATTCAGGTCGTAATGAAGATTGGATATACTGGCAAGGTTCACAGATTGGGCAACTTCATCACCCAATTCTTCATTCATAGCCAAAGCATGCTCATAATAATTCAGCGCATTGGCCAGGTCTCCCATATCCCGGTATATATTCCCGAAAATATTAAGGATCCGTGTTTCAAGCTTTTTGTCTTTTATCTGCCGGGCTATTTTCAAGGCTTGTTGCAATAACTCAAGCGCATTATCATAAGAACCCTGCATCCAGAAACAAGAACCCTTTAGTTTCAGGCCCCTGCTCTTGCCACGTAAATAATTTATTCTATCTGCACGTTCTATTATTTCATCCGCCATTTCAGAGCTTCGCTCCAGGTCATAGTTACGTATCTCCAACGCCATATCAACCAAAGTATCTATACGTTCTTTTTCATCACCCTGTGTTTCATAAAGGTGTTGCAGCTCTTTGTATTTCGGAGTATCCATCGCAGCCATATTGTTAAATAATTGTATAAAATTAAAAACCCCCTGCTGTTAAGCAAGGGGCTCCGTTAAAAAATATCGTTATTATCCGTTTTGGGACTCGCGCAGGTATTTTTCCATGCCTTTATCTTCGTACGACCTGAACAAACCACACCCATGACCAATTAATCCCAATCCCCATGCTGCAGTTATCCATGCCGGCCAGGGATAAGCCCAACCAACTACACCTTTGTCATAAGTGGTCCACATAATAAAACAAGCAATAGCATATACAATAAGATGAACCAGGAAAATACTTTTCTGGCGTCCCGTTGGTTTCATTTTTTTCGACATGTCGCAAAGATAAATCCAAAAACCAGATTTCAAAAAAATTTACAAAAACACACTTGCTGATTTTTTATCCACATCATCAAACATGACACTAAATTATCATTTAGAAATATTCACATCTACATATACCATTTCCTCACCCTGCAACAAAATTTTATTTAATTCAAATATGTTTCCAAGTAAGAATCAATTGCTGATAATTAAAAAAATAGGC
>CAIYVS010000434.1 GCA_903929655.1 uncultured Bacteroidota bacterium
CTGAACATCGTAACGTAGTTGCCGACACCGCCCGAGTTGAATTTTGAAGTGACATCGGTATAGGTCGACGGCAAGGTATAGGTATACGCCATACCCAAAATCAGATACCCAAATAATTGGTTTACTATCATATTGCCTTGCGTCCGGATTTCCAATTAAAATATTGCCAACGTGGAGGTCTCCGTGATAAATTTCTTCGTGTTCGCAAGAGAACAATACATTTAGAAGGACCTTAGCGACATCTTCAACAAACGCTAATGTTAGAGGCCATGGCCTATTGATGATATACTCTTTTAAATTTCTGCCTTCGATGAAATTCCAGAAAATCCATGTAAACGGACGATTATTTTTATCAAGTTTAGTACCATGTGAGTGATATTGAACTACGTTTGGAATGTCCCTTAGTTTTATTACTTTTTGCAACTCTCTTTCCCAGCCTTTTTTTAGCTTTCCTTCTGGTATTATTTTACAAGCTAAAATGTCGTATGGGCTTGGCCTCACTGCCTTAAAAACGCATCCTATTTTACCTTGTCCGACTGGGTTTTTCAGAATGTAGTCATTAATCTGCAGGTCCTTGTAACATTCGTAGTCATAAGTTTGGGTTGCCATCAGCTATTTTTTTTAGGACTAATACAGTTTCCACCTTATTGCCTGTATAATTACGCCGCACACGTCTATTATTAGGGATAATGCTTTCATGCCTAAATATGAGTTCATAACACGCTAAGTCAATAGTCGCAATTTTTTCAATAAGATCAGGAAGTTTTAATTTATTTTTTGAGCTATAATTGTCGCCTAGAAATAATATACACTTGCCGTTAGGCTTTAGAACCGTATTCCAGTTTTTTAAACATGTTGTCATTACCTCTATAAAATTAGTTTCTTTAGGTGAAACCATTAAATCAAGTTCCTTATAATTGTCAACACCTAGAAACCATAAACGCAATCTGTTGTCCCTACCATAATCTAACTGGCGCATATATGGGGGACTGGATATGATTGCATCAACAGGCATATTAGGAATGAAGGATGAGGCATTTCTTTGATTACAATCCTTGATTAGTTTTTCATCAAAATTTGGCATCCGTTTAAATGCCCTATGGACCTTTTTTATTAGCCTTTCTTTTACATTTCGATACTGATATAAATTTGGATACTCGTCTGGAGGGTATTTTTTCAGCCTTAAATAGGGCACGGTATGACTAGAAGGGAAAGATAAAAAACCAGGCCTTTGATGATGCAAGATGCCTAGAATGCATGCCAGAAGAAACCATTCATTCTTTTTGCTAAGAATATGAACCCAAGATATAGTCTCTCGTAATGTTTCCTTATGGAAAAAGGATCTAACCCATGGAGGTACGCTTCTCAAGTCAATTTGACTTTTATGGTCTAGAACAAGTTTGTTGTATTTTTCTATTTTAACTAAAACACCGTCAATTGACTTTGGTGGGTGTAATTTCGCCAAGGTTAGGATATAGGCATATTTGTTAAGGTCATTTGCAATTACGTTTCGCCCCATAGCCAGCGCCTCTAATGGAATTGTGGATGCCCCACAAAAAGGATCATAGATTACATCATTTTTTTCTGTAAAATGGTTAATTAGAAACTTGGCAATCGAAGATTTTATTTTTCCAATGTAAGGAGATAACTGATGTAAAGACCATTCAGTTCCTACTACGCTATCAGTGCATGAATGGTCGAATAAGTCTTTAATCTGACTTTCTTTACCCTTCAAATAGATGGTTTTATTTAACAAGTGGCATTCTATGATTTGCTTATAAAATTAGCAATAGTAATTTACAATTCAAAAGTAGTTTACAGAGTGCCCTTCTAGAATTACTGAACCATGCAGGGTGCCAACGCCGTGGGTGCTGAAACGGAGGGGGAAGCCAGGACACAAAATTTTACCATATGTCCTGACCAAACTCATTTTCTTATTTGTACATTAAAAATTTACCTTTGCAAAAATTATAAAAGATATGCGCCGTTTGTGGTGGAAAGTACTTTGTGTAATTTTCCTGATGTACACAGTAATAGGAGGATTCCTGATGCCTGTGCCCAGGCTTAATATCCTGAACGAAACCATCCGTTGCCTGTACTTTCATGTGCCCATGTGGTTCACTATGATCATACTGTTTAGTGTATCGGCAGTTTATTCTGTAAAATACCTGCGCAGCGGCAATCTGCGGGATGATATTTTCGCTTCCCAATTTACCTATACAGGCATCTTTTTCAGCATTATAGGTATGGCTACTGGTATGGAATGGGCCAAATATACCTGGTCATCGGCATGGAGCAATGACCCCAAGCAACTGGCTACTGCGCTCTGCATGCTTATCTATTTTGCCTATATAGTATTAAGAGGCGGCCTGAAAGACGAGGAAAAACGTGCCAAGATAAGCGCGGTATATAATGTTTTTGCCTATGCCATGATGATACCATTACTGTTCATCCTGCCGCGTATGGTAGCATCGCTGCATCCGGGCAATGGCGGCAATCCGGGTTTCAACACTTACGACCTGGACAGTGATATGAGGAAAGTATTTTATACAGCCGTGTTTGGCTGGATCATGCTGGGTGTATGGATCGCCTCATTAAAAACACGTCTTGAACTCGTAAGGTTCAAAAAAGAGAACTCTTTTCAATTTGACCATGAAAAAAAACATAGCAATGCGTAAGGTATCACTCATTTCAATAATACTACTGTTTTTTGCAACAGTAGCAGCAAAGGCACAGGAAACACAGCCCGCAATGGCTGATGGATTGCGTGCAAGCGGCAAAATTTACGTTGTCGTTTTAGTATTAGCCACTATCTTTGCCGGAATTATTTTATACCTGGTGCGATTAGATCGGAAGATCTCAAAACTTGAGAAAAATAACTAATAAATATTCTTAAACTAAAACTTTTTTATGGCTGAAACAGCAACCGCCAAAGCTCCGCAAGCACACTACAGTTTTTTTCATGGTGTGGAACGCAATTTTGATAAAGCAGCACAATTTACCCGTTTCGAAAAAGGAATACTGGAACAGATCAAGGCTTGTAATTCTATATTACAAATGAAATTCCCCGTTCGTATTGGTGATAAAATTGAAGTTATTGAAGCCTATCGTGTTCAGCACTCTCATCACAAATTGCCCTGCAAAGGTGGTATTCGCTACAGCATGGATGTGAACCAGGATGAAGTAATGGCGCTGGCATCTCTTATGACCTACAAATGCGCTATCGTGAATGTTCCTTTTGGCGGTGCTAAAGGTGGTATCAGGATAAACCCAAAGAACTACTCTTTATTCGATCTTGAAAAAATAACCCGTCGTTATGCATCTGAGCTGGTAAAGAAAAACTTTATAGGCCCCGGCATTGACGTACCTGCTCCCGATTACGGAACAGGCGCCCGCGAAATGAGCTGGATAGCTGATACTTATGCAAGCCTGAAACCGGGCGAAGTGGATGCATTAGGTTGCGTAACAGGAAAACCGGTATCGCAAGGTGGTGTGCGCGGACGTACTGAGGCTACAGGCCTGGGTGTTTTCTATGGTGTGCGTGAAGTGTGTAATGTGGCAGAAGACATGAAGAAGATAGGGATGAGTACCGGCGTAGAAGGTAAAAAAGTAATAGTACAGGGTTTGGGTAATGTGGGCTACCATGCTGCAAAATTCTTTCACGAGAATGGCGCTATCATTGTGGGCCTTGCAGAATATGAAGGTGGTATCTATAACGAAAAGGGACTTGATCCTGATAAAGTGGTTGCCTTCCGCAAATCATCCGGCACATTGTTAGATTTCCCCGGCGCTACCAATATAGCTGTAAGTGCCGATACACTGGAAATGCCATGTGATATCCTGATACCTGCTGCCCTTGAAAACGTGATCAATGCATCGAATGCGGCACGCATACA
This sequence comes from uncultured Bacteroidota bacterium, assembly GCA_903929655.1. Taxonomy (GTDB): domain Bacteria; phylum Bacteroidota; class Bacteroidia; order Chitinophagales; family Chitinophagaceae; genus JABDGU01. Next base: position 3,897 of record CAIYVS010000434.1, read on the forward strand.
GGCGAAGATCATTGGCGAAGGTGCCAACGGACCTCTTACACCCGAAGCTGATGAAATTCTGAACGCAAAAGGTGTAATAGTAGTGCCTGATATGTACCTGAACGCAGGTGGTGTTACGGTTTCTTATTTCGAATGGTTAAAAAACCTGAGCCACGTTCGTTTCGGACGCATGGAAAGGAGATTCAGCGAAAATCAGAATAACAATATTTTACATACTGTAGAAGGCCTTACCGGTAAAAAAGCAACTGATGCTGAGCGCAAAATGATGCTGCACGGCCCTGATGAAGTGGACCTGGTTTACTCCGGCCTGGAAGATACGATGATCGGTTCTTATCATGAAATACGCGAAGCCCTCCTTACTTCCGGCATTACAGATATGCGCACTGCCGCATTTGTATGTGCCATAAATAAAGTTGGCGTGGCATATGAAGAATTAGGTATTTTCCCTTAATTTCACTGAAAGAAGCTTAAGAAAGAAAAAGTCATTCCTCATAAAAGTAAAAAGCCCCATAATTCAGGGGCTTTTTCTATTTTGAATTATGTATTCAAGGAACCAGCACCTAAATTTTTATTCATCCTTTTTAAAGAATAGTTCCAGGCTCCTGATATCGGAAAATTTAGGCAGCATATATTTCAGAAAAGCTTTCTGGTACTCTTCTCCACCCGTGCCTATGCGCAATACATCCTTTTGTGCCGATGTAATGATCTGATGATGCATTTCTGAATCATTATTATAAAGATCACTTATTACCTCCTCCCATGACTCCGCAGTGAAGGGCAAATCATTTTTCTTAAACAAGTCAGCATACTTGTCTATCACCTTAGGGTCCGCCAAGTTGATGGTAATATCATATTCAACAGTTGTAAGCCCTACAATAAAAGGAAAATCGGGATTATTTAGCTGCTCTTTGTAATTGTAGGCCTTAACGGTTTTAATTTTTTTTACGCTGTCCTGCGCCCGGGCGCTAAAACAGCAGATAAATACAATTGCAGTTAAGAATAAGCATCTCATATTCACAAAGATAAAGCATGAAGATAGGCCGAAGGCCTGTAAATTAAAAATGGGGCCTCGGGCCCCATTTTTGCAAAAACTAAGTTTGATAATTAATGTTGTAACATGATCTTGCTATTATATACAGTATTCCCTGCATTGATATTGATAAAATAAACACCTTCAGTAAGGTTTGACAAATTGATCTGCCCGATACCATTGTTCATGTTCAGGTTGGAGTTGTAAACTTTACGGCCCACAATATCTGTAACCATAACTTCTGCATTTTGCAGGCCTTGGCCTGTAATATTGAAAATGCCATTGCTGGGATTAGGATATACTTTCACGCCATTGTCTGCTGTGATATTTGCAAGGCCGGTTGTTACAATATTGGCAGTATCATCCACAACATTATATCCTGAAAGCACAGTACCGGAAGCATTAATGATTTCTACATTTTCGAACGAGAATATCACTTGTCCGCTCGCGCTTGAAGGAATAGTAAATGTAAGGGTAGCCATAGTTCCGTTACCACTTGTATTAGCGTGGTCATTGCGTGCATAAGCCCAATCTACCTGGTTGTTACTGATAGATTTTCTGAAACTATAGGTGTTACTGCTTGTTCCCAGCCAGCTTGTTGGATAAGCAATACTTTCAGGACTGCCAAGTGTGATACCACTTATCTTAACATGAGCAGTAAGGCCAAGTATATTATTCATAGGCAATGAAGATGAACCTAATTTAATAGGAACTGAAACAGTAGTGCCTGCATTTAATGTGATACCTGTAAGATCAAAATAAAGATCAGGGACACCAGATGTTTTATGTTGTGCATGAGGAGCAGTCTTAGGATGTGTAAGGCCATAATTGCTATTGATAGCCGCAGTGTCAGCAGCATTTACAGTGCCATTACCATCACAATCTGCGTGTTTCATATCCACGCCTGTAACAATATTGGTGCCCCAGTTGCTGCAATATTGTGCCAGCCAGCTGATAGATGCGCCAGAGCGGCTGGCACCTGTAGAACCATATCCTAATGCCAGGTCAAGGGCATCAGTAGCATCTACAACATGGTCAGAATTTACGTCACCGGGCCATACTGAATCGCCAACAACTGTAAAAGTCTGGAAAGATGAGCTGTCCATACAAGCCACAGACATATTAGAACTATCATATACAGTCATTACTAATACGGCAGTATATGTGCCAGGGGCGGCATAAGTATAGTTTACTGAAAAGCCAGGTATTCCTAAGCCTCCGCTGTTCCCGTCTCCGTAGTAAAACATATAGGTTGCAAATTGCCCGACAGAGGGGGAGGAGGACGTATTTGTAAACTTTACAGTTAGTGGACCCACCACGCTGTCAGTAAATGACGCGCTGCATTGAGCATTCACAAATTGACTTAGCAATAGAGCGATAAGCGTAAAAATCCGATTCTTCATAAATAATGTGTTTTTAGTTTAAAAAATATTTGGTTTGGTATTATGGACGTTCCATTTGCAGGAAATGTTAGCACTTTAATATAAAAAAAGTGCAAAAACCTGCTTCGGGTAGGCTTATATCCGGTAACAATACCCACTTACACGTTTATTAGAAATAGTTTAATTTGAATCGAAAACAGGACGTTTTACGATTTTTTATCTTTATTAGGTTGGTCGGGCTTCGCACTATGGTTATTAGCATGTTTCATAGAGGCTTGTATAATCTCTAAGAAACTGCCTTCTTTAACTTGTAGTTTTTCATCATATTCGCCCCGCTTCTTTCTTGGCGCTACTTTCTTTGCTTTTGCCATTACGACTGCAATTTTTTAATCTGCTCTTCTAACTCTTTGTTCCTTTGCCTTTCTGTTTCTAATAGCCTTTCATACAATTCCACTACTTTATCAATCGGGTTAAATGTTGGATTGTATAAATAGCCGTTCAATACTGAATTATCGTGAAAAGCATTAGCTACAATATTTACTGCGTGTTCTTCGCTGAAATTCTTGATAGCATCCACCGACACACCCAAAGCCTCTGCAACCTTTTTTAATTTCTCCTCGTCCACTTCTTCGCTCTGTTCCATCTTAGATATGGCGGCTTGGGTAACTCCCAATGAAGTTGCAAGCGTTTCTTGTTTTATGCCCTTTATGGTGCGTATGCGTTCAATCTTTCTGCCTATATGTGGTGCTTTGGTCTCTACCATAACTCTAAGTTATAAAAAACAACTGATTAGGAATAAAATACAACCTATAATGTTTCCCTTTGGTAAAAGTAAGGGTTTATTTCACGAAATAAAACAAACCGCCATGCCTGAAATATCCGAAAAGCTTACAGAAAAGCTAAAACACTTCATGGAAAC
>CAIYVS010000435.1 GCA_903929655.1 uncultured Bacteroidota bacterium
AAAAAAAAATATCAACGAAGAGATTGCTGTTCGGCTTCATGATCTGAAAAATAATGGATTTAAAATTATTATAATTTCCGGTGCTTTGGATGTTTATCTAAAATATATTACTGACATGCTTCCAGTGGATTTTATTGTGTCAGCTGAGTTGTTATTTTTAGATGGTAAAAGCGCCGGGAAGATAAAAGGTATAGACACAGTAGGTGTTGGAAAGATAAAAAAAATGGAAAAAATATATGGTGAGCATATGTATATTGATTTCGACCCATGGACAACCAATGATCTTACAAACCTGCCATCGGGAGCAGGTAGCGATTCACTCATCCAGACTGCATTTAACAGCAGTAAAGACGCAACCTACAAGTCCCAGTTGGGAATGAAGAATCTGTGCATGTTAAACCATGGCGAAATGGTTCCACCACCCGATCCGCCGCAAAGAGGTATTATTCTTGCCGCTGCAGATTATGCACTGCAATGTGGTACAACTTTTATGGCCGTGCAATAATAATAAAGGATAAGAGCAGAAAAAGTAATTACTAATATTGGCAAATAATTAAATTGGAACAACTTGCATTAAACATATTAAGGATTGCGGAAGCAATGGCTTGTATATGCGGCCTCATTTTCTGGAAAAAAGTGGAAGGCACTTATTGGAAGTTGTTCCCTTTTTATTTGCTCTTTATTGTTTTTTCAGAACTACTGGGGTATTACACCAAAGTGCATCAGCTCTTAACCATTAACAATTATTATTTCCGTTTTTTGGAGATACCTGCAGAATTCCTTTTTTTCTTTTACATCTTTTACCAGGCTTTTAAAGATAAAAAGTATCGCTGGCTTCCTCTTGCGTGCTCGGGTTTGTATATTTTATGCTGGCTCATTGATATGTTTGGTATGGGCAAGCACCGTTTTTGGTTCTCCTCATTCTCCAGCACAATAGGCAACTTGTTGCTTCTTATCCTTATATTGGGTTATTTCATTCAGTTGGTTACCAGCAATGCCATTCTGGATTTTAAAAGAGATATGCTGTTTTGGGTAAGTACAGGCTTATTATTATTTTACCTCGGCACTTTCCCGTTTTACGGGCTGGAAAATATGCTCTATCATTACTACAGGGATGTTTATAACGATTATAAATTTGTAGCAAGCATTTTAGATAGTTCAATGTATATCATGTTTGCATTTAGTTTTATATGGGGCAGACCAAAGAATATATAATTTTCATTTTCCTCGCCACACTTATTATACTCGCCTTTATAGGTGGTATACTGGTTTTTATTTTTCAATACCACAGAAGGAAGCTGCTGCATGAACGTGAAAAAGCCATTCTGAATGAGCAACATATACAAGACCTGCTGCATGCACAGGTAGAGATCCAGGAACAAACCATGCAGGATATAGGCAGGGAGATACATGACAACGTAGGGCAAAAGCTTACCCTGGCCTCTATTTATACCAACCAGCTATCTCACGACCGTTCATACCCAATGATTAATGAAAGAGTAACCGAAATAGGCAGGATCATTAATGAATCCCTGGCAGAGTTAAGAGCATTATCCAGAAACCTCACTGTCCTGAATACAGACGGACAGGAGCTCATAGCACTTATAGAAAATGAATGTCGCAGAGTGAACAACCTGGATATCTGCAAAGTGAAATACGAAATAAATAATACAGGATTTACAATATCTAATACCATTAAGAATTTTATTTTACGCATTATCCAGGAATTTATTCAAAACAGCCTGAAACATGCCGCATGTAAAAATATAAAGTTGCAGTTTCGCTATATTAACAGCGGGCTTTCCATCACAGCCTCCGATGATGGAAGCGGCTTTGATATAGAACAATACAGGATAGAAGAAAAAAAAGGTATTGGGCTTATGAATATGAAAAAAAGGGCAGAAATGATCGGCGCCGGTTTTACAATGCAAAGCAGGGCCGACACCGGTACCACTTTGCAATTATTCATTCCCGCAAATAAATTATATGCATAATAACTCGACTTATTCTGTAGCAATAGTTGATGACCACATCTTAATAGCCAAGGCCATAGGTGGGGTTATTGCAGCCTTCTCAAAATACGAAGTGCTATATGAAGTAGAACATGGTAAAGCACTTGTAGAAAAATTTAAACAAACTAAAAACATACCCGATATTGTATTACTGGATATAGCTATGCCGGTTATGGATGGATTTGAAACAGCAAAATGGTTAAAAGAAAACCACCCCGAAGTGCTGATACTTTCCCTATCCATGCAGGATGATGACCTCTCCCTTATAAAAATGATAAAAGCCGGTGCCAAAGGTTACTTACTGAAAAATATACATCCTGCCGAGTTGGAGAAAGCATTGGATGCCCTGGTTAGCAAAGGATACTATTACCCCGATTGGGCTGCCAGTAAAGTATTTTCTAATCTGGCGGGCGACCCCAACAATAAAAAGAACCCTGTTATATCCATTACTGACAGGGAAACAGAATTCCTCAAATACTGCTGCACAGAAATGACTTATAAAGAAATTGGGGAAAAAATGTATTGCAGCAGCCGGACCGTGGAAGGATACCGCGACTCCCTCTTTGACAAATTGGGGCTAAAAACCAGGGTTGGGCTGGTAATGTATGCCATAAAGTGGGGAATTTACAAATATTAGACTATTGCCCATGTAACAAATATTGCCTGTTTTTTCACCCCTTCATCTTTTTTCCCGCTTCATCTTTACAAATTCCCATTTGGGAAGCTATAAGCTTTTATTAACAATTCCCGCAAAACTAATGGCACAGCTTTTGCGTTTATACTATTAAACAGCAAGCTATGAACAGAAGAACCATAGAGTACCTAAAAAAGATAAAAGCAATGAAGGTGATACAACACCCGCTTGAAACAGACTTAAAAACTTTTCTGAATGCTACATTCAGTTTATGCCACAACAATGTAGTGAAACAGGATATACTGGCAACATTACGTCAGCTTGACAAACCTTTTGAGAACAGGCTACACGCTGCTTAGACAGGGAATGAGTAATACATAGATTGGGAATGAAAAAGCAGCCCCGTACTGTACGGGACTGCTTTTATTTTTATATCCTTCGGTAACTTTATTTAGTAGTATTTACTTTTGCCGCACCCTTTTCATTGTTTATGATCTTACCATTTGCCAGAACTTTACTTGCAGTTACGAAAGTCTTTTTATTGAAATCATAATTTTGCTCTTCATGCACCACATCATTATTTTTAGGTGGCTTTACTTTTGTTGTTGTATGATTTGAGCTGCCACTGGCATAAATCTCCGTTATATTTTTAGTGCCGTCAGGTGTAACATCAATAAGTCTTTTTACAACCTGTTTTACCGGCTGTTGGGATTTCTGTTGAGCCTGAACTGTAAACACAGAAAAGCCAACAAGCAATAAAGCTGAAATAAATGTCTTCATAAATATTTGTTTTTTATTTTTTAAAGATAAGAAAACTACTAATACAAGCCAATAGTTTCCCCAATTTCGCTACACATATCAAAAGTATCTGAAATTTTTTATCTTTAAATCCTATGGATGACCCAAAAGAACAAACAGGGGACAAAAAAGAATCAACCAAAAACGAAGCTACAAAACAAAATATACCAGCTATGGAAGTACATCACCATGCCCACGCAGAAACACATGGGGGCCCGAAAAAAGTCAAACACTATTTTTTTGAGTTTTTCATGCTTTTCCTCGCTGTTTTCGCCGGCTCTGTAGCAGAATATTTTTTGGAGCACCTGATTGAGAGAAAACGCGAAAAACAATACATAGTATCCATGATTGAAGACCTTCGGGTAGACACCAGCAACATGAGTAGTACAATAAGTAATAATAAAGAATTAACAACTGGTTTAGACACCTTAATGAGCATTCTGGATACCCCTGCGAAAATAACAACTGGTTCAGAAACAATCGGAAAATTATACCTTTTTAACAGGCGATATACAGGCACTGTCTCTACAATGGAATTCTCCAACCGCACCTTATCACAGCTAAAAAACGGCGGTAATATGCGTCTGATTCATGATGTAAAAGTTTCTGATAGTATCATGAACTACGACCAGAATATACAGCAAATAGAAAATCAGAAAAAAGCATATATGGACCTCTCGATGGATATCATTAAGACGAGCAGCCAGATATTCAACAATAGATTTATAAGAGCCGAAAACATTCATTCTATGAAAGACTTCATGAAACAACCCTTCAATTTACTTACCAATGATACCATTAAACTGATACAATACAATAATATGATAGATATGAATAGATCTGTAATAAGAGGCTACTGTGCAATGCTGGAAGGCCAGCAGGAAACCGCCAAAAACCTTATATCCTTTTTACAAAAAGAATATCATTTATCCGATTGAAGCCCTTTCTAAGCCTGACAAATAAAATTTTTTGGTAAAAAAAGTAATATCCCTAATTTTAGTAGAACATATTATACAGGTTATGAAATTCAGAACTATTGAATACATAAAGAAAAGCAAAGCCCGCAAGCACATGCAGCACCCCTCAGATCTCGGAACTTTCCTGAAGGCAGAACTTGATATTTGCGAAAACAGTGTGGTGAGGAAGCACATCAAAAAGACCCTGGAGCAGCTTAGCACTTCAGCCTCACGAAAGGCCTGACATTTAACTTAGAAAGATGATTTTCAATTACCTAAGGACAAAGCCGGACTTTTTAAAAAAATAATTTGCAAATATTTGAATCATTTTCTTAATTTAAAGGTTATTAGGATACTACTTATCCTTAAAAAGCTTACTACTAACTAATAAAAATTATACTCATGGCTAAGTCAAAAAAGAAACAAGCAAAAAAGGAAGAAAAAAAAGCAGCGAAAAAAGCAGCAGCAAAAGTGGCTCCTGCAAAAGCGGCAAAGAAAGCGGCTCCTAAAAAAGCTGCGAAAAAAGCAGCACCTAAAAAGGCAGCAAAAAAAGCAGCACCTAAAAAAGTAGCAGCGAAAAAAGCTGCGCCCAAAAAAGCAGCAAAGAAGGCAGCACCTAAAAAAGCAGCAGCAAAAAAAGCAGCGCCCAAAAAAGCGGCAAAGAAGGCAGCACCTAAAAAAGCAGTAGCAAAAAAAGCGGCTCCTAAAAAAGTAGCACCAAAGAAAACTGCACCAAAAAAAGTAGTGAAAAAAACAGCACCTAAAAAAGATCAAAGGCCTCATCGCCAATTTTTTCTTTATGAACCAAAGACTGAAAGCGTGCAGTACCATCAAAAAGATCTGCAAATATGATAGCCCCCTGCTCACGCAAAGACA
>CAIYVS010000436.1 GCA_903929655.1 uncultured Bacteroidota bacterium
CATTGGACTAATGCCATATATGAAGAGGTTTGTTTGTTTAGTTAGTTAATTGTCCCGGCTTATGACCGGGACAATTTTTTTGATAGCTATATGAGCCAATAGACCTATTTTTGCAATCCCAAAAGAATATTCTGAAATAAAATATTTAAAGATGAAAGTAGTACCTGGTGAAGTAAAGACCGCCCAATTGCATGCATATTTACTCGGATCTATAGCCCCAAGACCTATTTGCTTTGCAAGCACTATAGATAGTAATGGTGTATCAAATCTGTCGCCTTTTAGTTTTTTCAATTGTTTTGGAAGCAAGCCCCCTATATTGGTATTTTCTCCCGCACGCCGTGTAAGAGACAACACCATAAAGCATACTCTCGAAAATGTGTATGAGACCAGGGAAGTAGTGATAAATATAGTGAACTACAACATGGTACAACAAACCAACCTGGCAAGTTGTGAGTACCCTAAGGGTGTGGATGAATTTGTAAAAGCAGGGTTTACGCCTATAGCATCTGATATGGTAAAACCCTTTCGCGTTAAGGAATCCCCTGTTCAACTGGAATGTAAGGTGCTGCAGGTGATAGAAACCGGTAAGGAAGGGGGAGCAGCCAATCTTGTAATATGCGAGGTGTTGTGTATGCATATAGATGACCATGTGCTGGATGAGCATGGGATGATAGACCCCAATAAAATTGACCTTGTGGCGAGGATGGGGGCAGATTATTATTGCAGGGCTTCAGGCCCGGCTGTATTTGAAGTGCCAAAGCCTAATAAGGAATTGGGTATAGGTATTGATGCATTACCGGAAAAAATACGCAACAGCGAAATACTTACAGGTAATAACCTGGGGATGCTTGGTAATTGCACCAGTGTGCCTGTTGTGGATGAAGTGATACAAGATGACAGATTGACCCAGATATTACGCGAATACAATACAAACGAAAATGCCAAGATGCTTGCCCTGCACCAGTATGCCAGAGAATTGCTGGAGAAGGGAGATGTGCATAAAGGATGGCAAGTGCTGCTTGCTGAGGCATGATATATTTGACCAGATTATTAATGATTTATTAAGCGCTTTTAAATGGCTGGTTAAGGCAGTATTATTTTATTATTAAGAATACAGAGTGTTGCATATTTGCATAGTCAATGACAAGCACATTATAAGAAACCTGTAAGGTGTATTAAAGTAAGAAAGCAGGAAATATCCTAAGAAGAACTTTACTACAGTTTAGGACAAGCGCAGGCCATAATAAATGATCTGCATTTCTGATAATGATTTTTGTCGCAAATTTTGTAAAGTACGTACGCCATGTTTTTGCCCATTCCGCTCTTAGCAGCATTATTATTACTGATCATGCAGATTGTTATACCTGCAAAGCCTAAAAGAATGAAATCATGAGTTCAGGATTTTTTATTTGGTATATGTGAGACTTCTTTTTCTTCAGTTCCAATTAATGTAGCCCATGGTTTCAAGCCATCTACCCGCTCACTGATTATTTTAAAGATACCAGTGATAGGTATAAAAAGGAACATGCCTGCAATACCCCAAACATATTCTCCTACAATAACTGCAATAATGGTAATGAAGGCATTCATTTTGACGCGTGATCCTACTATGCGTGGCATCAGTATATTGGCGTCGATAAAATGTAGTATGAGTAAGGCAAAAGCTACCCAGAGTGCTTTTGTGCCGCTGCTGTTAGCAAATGTTACCAGCATAATAAGGGAGGTAGCTGTGTAGATGCCTATATAAGGGATAATATTGAGCACTGCGGCAATTACACCTAATAATATGGCATATTTAATTCCCATTGCAGTGAAAATTATGCAGGTGGCAATGCTAACAATGAGCATTTCGATAAGCAAGCCAGAGATGTAACTGTAGATCATTCTGCGTGATTCATTTACTACATCATGCACATTTTGAGAGTGCCTGGCATCGAAGAGATATAATATGAATTTATACAGGAGCTTACGGTAAAAGATCATGAAGAAAGTGTAAAAGAATATGAAGATGATCCAGATAGCGAAGCTGGCAAATGAGATGAAAAAACTACTTATAGAATTTGCTGCAGTTGCCACAATGCTGCTTGCAGATTTATTAAGGTAATCCTGTTGCTGCCTTGTGTTTACGTGAAATTCCCTGCTGATCCAATGTTGCAGGTTATCAAAGATTTCGTAGAGGCGTTTTTTAAGTTCAGGAAAATCCTGTGAAAAATTGATGATCTCGGATGTGAGGAAGAAGACAAAGGCTATAATACAGGTAAGCAGAACAAGCACCGGGAGCAATGAAGAAATGAAGCGTCCGAGATGCATTTTTGTTTCGAAGAACCTGGCCAGGGGATAGAGCAGGATTGAGAAGAACAATGCAAAAACTAGTGGCATGAAAATGGTTTTACCCATGATAAGGAAGAAAATTGTAAGGAATACCGCAATTAGCGTTAATGCCAGCTTTTCGTAAAAAGGATGTAATGCTGTTTTCATAATCCAAATATATTAAAGTTAATAGGTTATTTGCTTAAAAGATCAAATATATCCACTTGGCAGAACCAAAAATAGTATTAGCCGGGAAGGCCTCATATGTTGTAATTTTTTAATTGTGCATAAATAAAAAACGGGCAAAGTAGTCTGCAGGATTTTTTTTCAGATAATTTTAGCAGACAATTATATCAGGCATTGCTCAAAAAATATTTTCAAAAAGGGATTATAGAAGCGGGTTGCGATGAGGCTGGCAGGGGTTGTCTTGCCGGGCCGGTGTTTGCAGCTTCTGTTATACTGCCTCCAAAATTCAGCCATCCTTTATTGAATGACAGTAAACAAATGACAGAGGCCGAGCGCGATAAGCTAAGACCTATTATTGAGAAGAAAGCAATAGCATGTGCTGTTGCCATGATAGATCATGAAGAGATAGACCGGATCAATATTCTCATGGCTTCTTTCAAAGCTATGCACGCAGCTATTGATAAACTGGAAACCAGGCCTGATCTTTTACTCATAGACGGGCATATATTTTCTCCTTATTTTGGCATTGTGCATCAGTGCGTGGTGCAGGGTGATGCAATCTATGCATCAATAGCTGCTGCCAGTGTGTTGGCCAAAACCTACAGAGATGAATTTATGAGAGGCTTGCATGAAAAGTACCCGCAATATGGATGGAATAAGAATATGGGTTATGCTACTCCGGATCACAGGGAGAAAATAAGGGAACATGGCCTGAGTCCTTATCACCGCAAGACTTTCGGTATTTGTAAAGAGTTGGCCGGCGGATAATATTTATGCCGGGAGAAACACCTCGAAAACAGCTCCTTGTGGTTTGTTATCTTTTATTGTTACCGTGCCTTTATGCTGCTTCACGACTTTACTGATAATATATAAACCCAGACCTGTGCCTTTTGATTTGCGGCTTTCCTCATTGCCGACACGGTAAAATTTGTTGAACACTTTTTTCTTTTCTGCGTCCGGAATACCGGTTCCTTCATCTATTACCTGGAGTATGGCCTGGTGACTGCTTCTCTGCAATTTTACAGTTATGGGTTTGTCGGCAGGTGTGTATTTAACAGCGTTCTCAAGCAAGTTATTGATAACCATGTGCAACATGACGCGATCCCCGTTTATTTTACAAGCCGGAATTATATCTTCGTCAAATTCTCTGGGATAACGGAATGCGTAATCTTTTACACAATCTTCCAGGAGTTCTGAAAGGTCGAATGCTTCTTTGGTGGAAACATATTGGCGCCCTTCTATCTGCGAGGCAAAGAGGATATTTGTGCATAGATCGTTGAGCCTGTTGGCTTCTTTGATGCAGCGCTCAATAAGCAATATCTTTTTTTGCTCATCCAGTTTATGCTTTTCGAGTGTTTGGAGGTTTAGTTTTATGGCGGCTATAGGAGATTTCAATTCGTGGGTTACAGACAGCATAAAATTATTCTGCTGTTTGGAGAGGCGTATGCTGCGTCGGAAAGATGACCAGACAACAGATGCACCAATCAGGATAACGAGAAAAAATGTTGAGCCTTCACCAATATACTGGCTTTTGCGCCCTTTGTAAGTTTTTAGCAGTTCCTCATATTTTGTAGCATATACAGCAGGCTGCTGTGTACTATCAACACTTTTTTTCA